>CAMDMH010000479.1 GCA_945901835.1 Devosia equisanguinis
CGGTGCAGGCGAAGTTCATCTTGCCGCCAGCCCAGAAAGGTCGATGAGCATGTCGAGGACATCCCGAACGATAACGTGCCGAGCTGTCACAGGCATGGCCGCCGCGGCAGCCATGGCCACAGGCGCGGCGACCAACGCCATCGCCCACCCTCACGTCTGGGTCGGCACGCAGTCCAAGGCCATCTTCGAGAACGGCGCGCTGACCGGCCTGCGCTACACATGGCTGTTCGACGAAATGTACACCGCCAGCGCCATCGACGGCCTGGACAAGAATAACGACGGCAAGGTCGAAGGATCCGAGCTCGACGAGCTGACCAAGATCAACATCGAGGGCCTGAAGGAGTTCGAGTACTTCACGACGGCGACGATGGCCGGCAAGCCCATGACCTTCGGGGACCCCAAGGACTACGCGATGGAGGTCATCGCCGTGGATACAGCGCCCGGTCCGCAGTTGGCCGCAAGCCCCAGCAATGGTGCGAGTGGTGGCGCGAGTGATCCAGCGACGACGGCGCGCCCCGGCTTGTGGTCCCGCTTCACAGGCTGGTTGTCGGGCCTTTTCGGCAGCAAGTCTGACACGCGCCAAACCGCCGCGCCGGACCAACCCGCCCAACCCGCCGACAAGACGCTCGTCCTTGCGTTGCATATGATACTACCTCTGAAATCCTCGATCCCGGCGTCGGAGCTTAGCAGCGAAGCGAAGGGCTTCCAGTTCTCCCTGCATGACGGCCAGATGTATATCTGGTTCGAGCCCACGCCGAAGGATGGCATCGGCGTAGCGCCGGGGGCACCTGCCAATTGCCGTGCCCTTCTCGTCGATCAGGAGATGGACGAGCAGCAGAAGAAGCTGCAGGAGGCCTTCGGCCGGGTCGGCGGCGCCGCCATGGGATCTCCCGCAAAGGCCGTCGGCATCGTCTGCGGCAAGCCCTGAGCACTCCCGGCCCGGTAATATCTGACTTCAGCGATAGGCTTGCGTGTTGGCATCCGTCTTGCTTTTGGGTCATCATCGCGTCAACGCGGAACGAGGGCAGCCGATCCGTTGAGGATTGCGGTTCCCGGCGCCGGAACGCGAAACGACGGGTCAGGGCCGCAGAGGTCCCCCGGCTGGCTGCCGGCCCTGCCCGTCATTGGCTCTCGAGTGATTTTGTCATGCGTAAACTGTCACTTCTGCTCTCCGTGATGCTAGCCGCTACGGTTCCGTTGGCCCAGGCCGACGCCCGTACCGACGGCAGCAAGCTTCCTGCACCGCAGAGCCCCTACGAGCTCGTCGTTTTCGAAGCCGACGGCTGCATCTATTGCCAGAACTTCCGCAGCGACGTGCTGCCCCTCTATCGCGAATCCAAGATCGGCCGCGAAACGCCGATCCGCTTCGTCAACGTCAGCCGCTCCGACGAAACGAAGATGGGCCTGTCCGGCGCCATCACCATCGCACCGACGGTAGTCCTGATGCACCAAGGCCAGGAGATCGACCGCATCGTCGGTTACACCGGCCCGTTCAACTTCATGAAGATGGTCGCCTGGATGCTCGGCCGCAGCGAGTAGCGAGTGACGACAGCAGCTCACTCGGATTGCGCTGTGCGAACAACCCGGCGCCTGCTAAACGTGCCTCGCTAGTAGGACACGGTTACCGCGAAGGCTTCGCCCGATGAGCATCCCGCTCAGCATCGCTGTCTATTTCATCATCTGGTGGACGACCCTGTTCGCCGTGCTGCCGATCGGCGTTCGCACGCAACGGGAAGCGGGAGAGGTCGTACCCGGCACCCCGGAAGGCGCCCCCGCGAAGTTCCGCCTTCTCCGCGTCCTCGGCATCAACACCGCGGTCGCCACGGTCGTCTTTTGCGCCGTCTGGCTGTCGATCGCGAAGGGCTGGATCCCCCTCGACATCATCATGTCGAAGCGTCAGTGACGAGCCGCGCGTGACGCAGGTCTGCGAGCGTCCGGCTGCCGGTGCAGAAGCACGCGATCCGTAATTGCTCCACGACGACGCCGACCCTGCCGGAAAGTGCATCGCCGCCCGCGAGTGCCGCCTCCAGCACACCCGCAGCAAACCCCGCCAGATCCGCCCCGAGCCGGATCGATTTCGCGACGTCGAGCCCGTCCTTCAAGCCCCCCGATGCGATGATGGTTGCCGCCGGACAGGCCGCACGAACATCGACGATGGCCCGCGCCGTCGGAATCCCCCAGTCCCGGAATGGCGCAGCGATCGCCTTCGCCCGCTCGTCCGAGAGGCGCTCGGCTTCGACCGCCGCCCAACTCGTGCCGCCGGCGCCCGCGACGTCGATGATGCGGACGCCGGCGTCCCAGAGCCGCGTTGCCAGCGCGCCCGAGATGCCCGCGCCGACTTCCTTCACGATCACCGGAACCGGACTGAGCCTGGCCAGCGCCGCCAGCTTTTCAGTGAGCCCGCACCAGTCTCGATCGCCTTCCGGCTGCACCACTTCCTGCAGCGGGTTGAGATGCACGATCAACGCATCCGCCCCGATCATGTCGATCGCCCGGCGCGCCATGTCGGCACCGTCCCAGTCGCGCAGTTGCGCCGCGCCGAAGTTGGCCAGAATCGGCACGTCGGGCGCGGCGTCTCGAAGATGCCGGCCGAAACCGCCGCGCGCGAGCCCCGTGCTACCACCCTCCAGCGCCACGCGCTGCGAGCCCACGCCGAACGCGATACGGTGCTGCTGTGCCGCTTCTGCGATGGCCCGGTTGATCCCGTCCGCACGCTCCGGCCCGCCCGTCATCGAGCTGATGAGCAGCGGCGCACCTAGCCTCCGGTTCAGGAAAGTCGTCGACAGATCGACATCGCCGAGCGCCATTTCCGGCAGCGCGGCGTGCTCGAACCGGATCGCCTCGAACCCGGTCGTGACCGTGCGCGCGCTCACGTCGCGCCGGAGCACGATGTCGAGATGTTGCGATTTCCTGGTCACGCCGTCGGTCATGGGGTCACGAGTTGAATCCTGCTAGCGCGCTGTCCACTTGATGGAATAGATGAATCCGGAAGTAGCCGTAGGTCGGGTCAAGGCCACCGGCCCATAGGCGCAAACATAGAAGTTTCTGCGTTCCCGGAAGCCGAGTGAAGCGAGGCTATCCGGGACCTTTACACCTCTGAAATGTGTAAAGACCCCGGCTCTTCACATTCCGACCTCGCGGTCGGAACGCTCGTCCGGGGACGCAAGGAGAAGATTTTGCGTACCTTCCGGCTATGTTAGCGCGAATGGGCCACCGGCCGCGACCCAACATTTCCCCGCGTGCCGTTGACGTTGGGTCGCGCTTCTCTTGACCTAACCTACGAGCAGGCTCAGTGATCCGGATCAGCATAGCAGTGCCGGCATCCCGCGGCATCGCGGATTGCATACGTGGTAACGCCGTCTCCGGTCTCGATCCCCTCGACGAACCCCGGCCCGATCGGCACCTTCCCGTGCCCGCCGGGGATGTCGAGCACATAGGTCGGCTGGGCCAGTCCGGAAAGGCGCCCGCGCAGTCCTCCTACGAGCCGCTGCCCCTCGGCGATCGACGTGCGGAAATGTCCCGTGCCCGGCGCACGGTCGAGATGATGCAGGTAGTAGGGCTTCACCCGGCACTCGACGAGGCCGCGCATCAGCGCCTCCATCGTCGCCGGATCGTCGTTGACGCCCGCCAGCAGCACGCTCTGGCTGACCATCGCCACACCAGCATCGACGAGCCGCCCGATCGCCGACCGCGCATCTACCGTCAACTCGCTGGGATGATTGACGTGCAGCGCCACCCAAACCGCCTTGGCCGTCGCGCGCAGCGCCGCGACCAACTCCGGCGTGATCCGCTCCGGCGCGACGGCTGGAACCCGCGTATGCCAGCGCAGCACCTTGACGTGATCGACCGCCGCCACCGCCTCGGTCGCCTCGCGCAGGCGCCGCGGCGACAGCACCAGCGGATCGCCGCCCGAGAAGATCACCTCCCAGAGCGACGGCGTCGCGCGGATATAGGCGAGCGCCGCCTCCCACTCAGCCGGCGATAG
>CAMDMH010000480.1 GCA_945901835.1 Devosia equisanguinis
CGTCGGCATCGCCGCGCGCAAGCGCTCGGAATTGCTGCCGCACGTTCCGACGTTCTACGAGGCGCTGAAGCTCACCGACGAGCAGAAATGGTGGCTCGATTTCCGCGCCGAGCTCAACGAGTACGGCCGCGTCCTGCTGACGATGCCCGGCATTCCCCCCGACCGGCTCGCGCATCTGCGAGGCGTCATCGCCAAAGTGCTGACGGATCCGGCTGTGATCGCGGAGGGGGCCAAGACGCAGCGCCCGATCGAATATCGCGACGGGCCGGCGATGGAGGCGATCGCCCAGAAGCTGCTGACGCAGCTTTCCGACCAACGCAAGGCGCAGGTCCGCGAGGTCGTGCTCAAGAAGTACATCGGCAATTGAGGGTGGTTGCGTGTCGGTCTCGCGTCACCGCATGCCCACGACCTGACAGATAGCCAGCGCGATGGCGCTCGCGACCAGTGGCAGCACCAGGGACGACATCAGCCTGACGGTGACGAACTGCCAGCCGAGGATGGAGATCTCGTAGGTCAGAACGCGGTGCCATTCGAACACGCTCCAGGCGGTGAGAAACGCTACGATCTGCGGCAGCCCGGCGTCGGCATTGCGCAACACGACCACGACGGGAAAGGCGACCATCGGACCCGAGGGCATCGAGCCGCCGAAAAGCGTAGCGAGCGCGATGCCCCGCCAGCCCGTATCGTAGCCGATCAGGTGGCCGATCGTTTCTGACGGTATGAGCTTGGCGACGAAGCCGGCGAGGATCATCGCCACGCACAGCCGCGGCAGGACCGAAATCAGCAGCAGCGATGCCGAGCGCAATGCCTCCACGAATTGCCCGGGGTCGCGCCGCAGGACGAGAACGCCGAGGATGCCTGCAATTCCCCACAGGACGACGGCGCTATCGGGCATCGCGAACCGCCACTTTTCCGGGCACGCTCTCGGGCGTCGCATCCGGTGGGAGCAGGCGTGAGGTCAGGCCCGCGATGATCGGCAACGGCAACGAGGAGGCGAGCCGCAGCAGCGCGAAGTCCGGCCCCATCAGCGGGATTTCCCAGTTGAGGATCCGCTGGAAGCCCATCGTCGACCACGACGTGACGTAGGCAACGAGGGCGCTGCGGCCGGTGCCGATGTCGCGCAGTGCGCGCACCAGCGGAAACGAGGTCATCGGGCCGCCCGGTGTCAGGCCGCCGACGACGGTGGCGATGGCGACCGCCTTGAAGCCTGCGCCCTCGCTGACGTAGCGGGCGACCTTGTCGCGATGGACGAGCTTCTGGAGGAACGCGGCGATCACCATGCCGGCGCCGAAACGGGGTGCGATGAACAGCAGGAGATCGATATCGCCTTTGAAACTCTCGAGGACCACGTCAGAGCCTTTAAGGTGCCAACAGGCAGCACCGGCGATGAGCGTCGCGCCGGCCATGACCCAGAATGTCGTGCCGAACACCTCGCGCCAGGTCAACCTGAGGCGGGGCTGCGAGAGCGGCTGGCCGGCAGGGGGCGAAAGCGGCCCCGAAGGCGGAATGGCCGCGTCGTGTGCGGTCTGGCTTTCGCCGCGCCCCAACCGCCTTCCGCGAATTCGCCGCGCGCGCCGCTTGCTCATCGTGTCTGATCCGCGGGCACGATTTCCGTGGGCACGATCAGGCGCGCATCGCGTGCAGCATTTCATCGACGTAGTCGTTGTCGCTGGCGACGACCAGCATGCGGGCGAGCGGACGCATGCCCAAAAGGGTGCGCGACAGCGCTTCGTCGTTGACGCCGGCCGTCTGCAGGATGACGCCGATCATCGTCTTGTGCCGCAGACGGCACGCCTCGCCGATGATGGTCGCCGCACTCGCATCCGTGCCGGGGCTGGCGAGGACCACGACGATATCGGCTGAATCGATTTCCGCCACGAGATCGCTGGCATGTCCTGCTACGTTGCCGAGCCACGCCTGCATCGCGGTCTTGTCGCCGACCGAGCCGCTGGCTGCGGGAAATGTCAGCGAGGAGAAGAAAACCGCGCGGTTCCAGCTTTTCTTCGCAAGGTCGGAGACGACCCTTCCGGCCTCCGGATCGAGGGCGATGACCTTGATGAGGCGCGGCGTGGAATTGGGATACTGCACCCGGAATGCGGCCTCGTGAGCCGTCGTCACGCGCGCGGATTCACTGAGGATCATGGGTTGTCTCCGATGGTGTCAGACCCTCCGGGTCTGACCCCGTTACGTTCAAGGGCGTGTGGTCATTTGCACCATACGGCATCCGGGTGCCAGATCCGAAGGATCTGACACCCTCCGCACTCAAACCGTCTGGTGCTTCTTGCCGGGGGCGGCGCGGCAGAGTTCGGCCGCGACGTCCTTGTAGGGCTGCGCGCGCGGTAGCACGACCGCGATCGAGCGGATCATCTGTTCCTCGGGGGTGCGGCCCGGGGGAAGCGTTCCGTTCTCGGTGAGCTCCTTCGCAGCGCGCATCAGCTTGTGGCGCGCCATGATGATCCCGTTGTCGGTGCCGACGAGGTTCTCCTTCGTGCGGTCGACGAGGGGCCCCATGCTCTCCTGGAGCGACTGGTCCTGCATCGCGATGCCTTCGACGCCCGAGAACGTCTTGCCGGCTTTCTGGCCTTCGCGGTTGATGAGGTAGTCGTTGTCCTTGTTGGCGAGCGGGCGGAACGTGCCTGGAACGTACTTCACGAACGTGCCCTTGCCGTCCTTGGCGGCCTGCAGCTCGTAGTCGTGCAGCGGTCGGGTCGGGTGGTAGAGATAGCTCCACGCCCAGCAGCTCTCGTCGTCGATCGGGACCCAGAAATGACCATGCAGCGGGTGGTCGGCACGCGGCGGCACCATCGTGAAGTTCGGGAACACCCACTGCGTGATGCGCCAGTAGTACTGCTCGTCCTCGGCATTGCGGCGGGCGCCGACGTAGAGGCCGCCCGGATGCTCGACGACCTCGAACACCGGCTTCATGTCCGCGAAGTTGTAGTTGTTGGCGCGGTCGGCGCCCTTGAACAGCGGGTCGGTCGAGAGATCGCCGCGATGCAGGAACGAGACGTGGCTCGAGTCTATGCCGCCTTCGAGCGCCTGCAGCCAATTGCACTCTGAAATGCGCTTCTTGGAAACACAGTGATTTTCGGGGACCTCCGTGAATTCCCATGCCGGCTCGGGCGGGCGCTTGTCGGCGGGACCCATGTAGGTCCACACGATGCCGCCCTTCTCGACGATCGGATAGGACTTCAGCGCGACCTTGTTACAGAAGCCCGATTCGGCGGGCTCGGAGGGAACTTCGAGGCACTTGCCGTCGGTGCCGAACTTCCAGCCGTGATAGGGGCAGCGCAGGCCGTGCTCTTCGTTACGGCCGAACCAGAGCGAGACACCGCGATGGGCGCAGAATTCGTCGACGAGGCCGATCTTGCCGCTGGTATCGCGGAACGCGACCATGCGCTCCGACAGGATTTTCACCCGAACGGGCGGGCAGTCGGGCTCGGGCAGCTCGGACGAGTTGAGGATCGGCTGCCAGTACAGCCGGAACAGGTCGCCCATCGGCGTACCGGGACCGGTCTGCGTGACGAGGTCGTTCTGCTCTTTTCTCAGCATGGCGGGCTCCCTTTGTCGGTTGACACGCGCGAGTGGTCTCGTGCGAGCGGATGTTCTGCCTTGGTGCGGGCCCGCTTTACGGAACTGTGCTGCGCGGCCGAGCCGCGTTGCCAGAACCGAAATGTTCTGCTATGCGGAACAATGTTCCACTTTCGGATGCCCGGTTTCTACACGCCGCCCAGACCTGCGTCAACGAGACCTGTGTCACCGAGGCGGGCGTCAACGAGGAGAGCCTGATCGATGTCGCAACTGATCGCGCTGTGCAAGACCGACGAGATAGCCCCCGGCACGGCGCTGAAGGTCGAGACCAGCGGTCTGTGTCTGGCCGTCTTCAATCTCAACGGCCACTTCTTCGCGATGGACGATGTCTGCAGCCACGGTCCGGGTTCGCTGTCGGAAGGCTACATCGAGGGCGAGGAGATCGAGTGT
>CAMDMH010000481.1 GCA_945901835.1 Devosia equisanguinis
CGCCGAGGACTGCGCGAAGGACAAGGTCTACGAGTTCTTCTTCTGCGGGCCGCCGCTCATCATCACGGGCGGCACGGGCTCGCCGCTCAATCCCCAGGCGATCAAGTAAGGTGCTGCATGGCCCTCCTCCCGCGGAAGCGAGAGGAGGGTTTTTGGTTCAAGGGGCAAAGGGGGATTGCGTGATGCCGGCTCGTCCCATCGCAATCGCGGCTAGAGCTGCACTATGTGCCGTTTCTCTTTCCCTACTAGTTGCAAATGCCGGCGTTGCGCGCGCAGCGGGTGACGCATTTGCGTGTCCGGAGGCGTCCGGCATCGAGGTTCTGCCGTCGCCGGTCGCGCCCTGGAAAGGCGCGCCTCTGCGCGTCGTATTCACGTCGGAAAAGCCGCTCGACGGCGAGTTGTCGCTGATCGGGCCGCAGGGCAGCGTCGCCGCGAAGTCGAGCCAGCGACACGGCGGCCCGCCGTACTTTTGGTACGCGGAGGTCGCGTCCCCGGCCGCCGGGAACTGGCAAGTGAAGCTCACGCGCGACAAGGCGCAGGGCGATTGCACCACGCTGACCCGTCAGATCCCCGTGCGCGCGACAGCGCCGCCACGGCCGGGCTCCGTTAAGGGCAGCGTCTGGCCGATCCGTGGCGCATGGACCCGCGCCAACGAGAACCTCTATTCCGCGTGGATCGAGAAGCTGTTCGATGCGCCGGTCGAGGCGACATTGTCCTGGCCGGCGCTGCACGAGGTGTTGCGCGACCGCCAGCGGAACGTCCTGTTCAATCATCTGGGGCTCGGCGAAGACCAGATGGGCATGATCGTCCGTCCCGATTGCGCGGACCTTCCGTATTTCCTGCGCGCGTATTTCGCGTTCAAGATGGGGTTGCCGTTCGGCTATGCGAAGTGCACGCGCGGCGGTGCGGGGCAACCGCCCCGGTGCTACGAGTGGTGGAACATCCAGAACGAGGATACGCGCAACCTGCCGCCGCCCGAACAGCAGAAGCCGGCGTCGAATGCCGGGTTCGGAGGGTTCTTCGGGCAGGGGGCGAAGGCTACCGCGAGGGCGGCCGAGTTCAAGCCGCCGCGCGTGCCGCCGCGTCCGCCGGGGCTGGCGCCGGGTTTCGGGCATTACCTGAAGTATGCGATCGCGGAGAGTGTGCATTCTGGTTCGGGGCGCACGGCCGCGCGTGATGACAACACAGACTACTATCCGATCCCTCTGAGCCAGGATGACCTGCGTCCGGGCGTCGTGTACGCCGATCCCTATGGGCATCTGCTGGTGCTGACGAAGCGGGTCGCGCAGACAGACGGCGCGGCGGGCGTGTTCCTCGCGGTCGATGCGCAGCCTGACGGGACGGTTGCGCGGAAGCGTTTCTGGCGCGGTAATTTCCTGTTCGCAAAGGATGCGGCACTCGGCAGTCCGGGTTTCAAGCGCTTCCGGCCGGTGGTTCGCAGTGGCGCGGGCCTGCTGCGTCTGGCGAATGCCGAGATTGCGAAAGAGCCGAATTACCGGGACTTTTCGCTCGACCAATCCAAGATCGGCGTCGAGGACTTCTACGACAAGATGGACGACCTGATGTCGCCCGCGCCGCTCGATCCGCTGCGTGCGATGCAGGAAGCGATGACGTCGCTGGAAGAACAGGTGAGGGCACGCGTCACGTCGGTCGAGAACGGGCGCAAGTACCAGCTCAGCGGGCGCGGCGACGCGAACATGCCGGACGGCGCGGCGATCTTCGAGACGACCGGTGCGTGGGAGGATTTCGCCACGCCGTCGCGCGATCTGAGGCTGCTGATCGCGATCGACGTGGTGCGCGGTTTTCCCGATCGCGTGGCGCGGCGACCGGGGCGCTATGCGATGCCCTCGGCCAAGAGCGTCGCCGACGTGAAGGCCGAACTCGCCGGCGTGCTGGCGACGGATCTTGGCGCGCGGAAGTTCGCCTATACGCGCAGCGATGGCTCGCAATGGACGCTGTCGGTCAAGGACGTGATCGACCGCGTCCGTGATCTCGAGATGGCGTACAACGTGAACGACTGCGTCGAGCTGCGGTGGGGTGCTGCGCCCAACAGCGAAGAAGCTGCGACCTGCAAGCGGAATGCGCCTCAAGTGCAGCGCGGGAAGATGAGCGAATACCGGCCGTGGTTCCAGGAACGCCGCCGGCCGCCGCGGACATGAGGCACATTCGGCTTCGGGAGAGGTGTGAATGGTGTCAGACCTGGAGGGTCTGACACCACCTCGATTACTGAACGATCAGCTTGAGTTCTTCGACGAAGGGGCGGACTTTGGTCATCTGATCGCGCACCAATTTGCCGAGTTCGGCGGGTGTGGAGCCGATGGCGTCGGCGCCGACGTCGGCCGTGCGCTTCTTGATGGCGGGGTCGTTAGCTGCGGCCTTGATGGCGGTGTGCAGCTTGTTGACGATCGCGTCGGATGTCTTGGCGGGGGCGAAGTAGCCGTTCCAGCCGCTCAGCTCGAGATTGGGGAAGCCCAGTTCGCGGACCGTGGGCAGATCTGGCAGCAGCGGAATGCGCGTCGGCGAGAGCGTCGCCAAGGGCTTCATCGAGCCGGAGCGGATGAACTCGAGCGAAGACGACAGCTGGTCGCCACCCATGTGGATGCGACCGGCGACGAGTTCCTGCACCATCGGTGCAGCGCCGCGATACGGCACGTGGTCGAGCTTCACGCCGGCGTCGCGCTTGAGCAGTTCGCCGGTCAAATTCATCGTGCTGCCAGCGCCGGTCGAGCCATAGAACATCGGCTCCTTCGCCGCTTTCGCGAGGGCCGCGAACTGCTTGAGGTCGTTAGCCTCGACTTTGGTGCTCGCAAGGATCACCATCGGTACGTTCGCGGCCAGCGACACCGGCGCGAAGCTGTCGAGGTCGTGCTTCGCGCGGGCTGCATACTGTAGCGAGGCGGTCGTGGTCGAGAAAGTCAGGTTGTGGAACAGGAGTGTGTAGCCGTCGGGCTCCGCACGCGCGACGACTTCTGCGCCGACCGATCCGCCTGCGCCGCCCATGTTCTCGACGATGAAGGGCTGGCCGAGATCGGCTTGCAACTTCTGGCCGAACAAACGTGCCAGCATGTCGGTGGTGCCGCCGGCGGGAAAGGGTACGACGACGCGGACCTGCTTGGTCGGATAGGCCACCTGCGCCATGGCCCCGCCGCCAGCGGCGAGGGCGATTGCTGCGGTACTGACAAGCAAAGCGGCGGTGCGCGACGCGAGCATGGTTCTTCTCTCCCTAAAGTGTACGTTTTTTGCAGTTCTGTGAATTGTGATACGGCGAGCCGCGATGCGCAAGCCGGATCGAATCCGCGCGACATCCATGGCGTTCTGCGGTATCGCCTCGGGCAGAGGGTATGGCCGTCTGTTGGGGGTAGGTCATGGCGAATTTGGATGCGGGGCAGAGCAGCTCACGTATTTCAGGGGCCGCGCGTGTCATCAAATACGTGTTCGGGCGCAATGCGCTGATCGGGCTCGCTTCGGCGATGCTGCTGCTGATCGCGGGCTATGCGACGTGGGCTGGCATGCACGACTTCATCGTCGGCGTGTCGAGTTCCGCCGGGCAAGGCAGAACCGCTCCCGGCGGCATCAACGTCAGTCACGACAATCTGGTCGTCTGGATCGTCATTGCGCTGACGTTCCTGATGTGGCTCGCGCTGCGCGAGAGTTTCGGCGCGGGGCGGACCTGGAAAGAGCGTCTCATCACGTTTCCGCTCTACGTGTTCCTAGCCCGCGTTTCTCACCATGGATGACGACATCGGGCCTCCGAATCAGGGAAAGTTGTTTTACGAGAACGACTTCACCTGAAGCGGAGCAGGCGCCCGATGCCGACACACTGTAGAACGGATCGCTGGATTTCGGAAGCGTGGAGGGGCGCTCGATCGTGGCGGCATTCGACGGCGGGGAGATCACCTCGGACGGCGGCGCGCTGCTGCTCGCCCGGACCAATGGGGCGATCCGGCTGATAGATCGCGTCGCGGCGGCGTTCACCGATC
>CAMDMH010000482.1 GCA_945901835.1 Devosia equisanguinis
GGGGATCGCCTTGGTCCGGGCGCGCGCGGCACGCTCGGCTTGGTCCATGATAGCGGTGATGGCACGGCGCACGGGCTCCCGGCCGTAGCGTTCGAGCAGCTCGGTGAAGCGGCGCTCGCCCGTCTTCACGGCCGTCACCTGCGCGCGCAGATCGCCCATCGCGCGGTCGGGCAGGCGCACGTTCATGCGGATGATGTCGACGAGATCCTGATTGACCACGCCTTCCTTCTGGTACTTCACGATGGGTATCTGAATGCCTTCGGCATAGATGTCCGTCGTGACGCCACCGAGTTGGCCCCCGACGTCCTGCCAGTGCGCCATGCAGCACGCGAATGCGGTGAGTTCGCCCTCGAAGAAGATCGGCAGCGAGAACGTGAAGTGATTGAGATGGCTGCCGGTGATGTAGGCATCGTTGGTGACGAGGATATCGCCGGGCTTGATGTTCTCCAGGCCGAAATGCTTCACCTTCGCGCGCACCGTCTCCGACATGCCGCGGATGAACATCGGCAGGCCCAGCCCGATCGAGACCGTGTCCCCCTGGGGCGTGAAGAGACCGACCGTGAAGTCCAGCGCCTCATAGATGATCATGTTGTAGGCGGTGCGCGTGAGGTTGGTCTTCATGTCCTCGGTCACCGCAAGCACACCGTTACGGATGATTTCGGTGAGGATCGCGTCGGAGGGGGGGCGGTCGTGGTGGGTGGTGGTCATATCCAGTTCCTTACTTCGTATCCCTACAGCCAACTGGTAAGGAGCCTGCGGCACTGCTTGCGCGAGGTACCGGCTCGCGTTCGCGGCTGAAGCGCCGCTCTCTTGGCCGGGATGACGAACGTTTTTTAGCGTCCCACCTCGATCACAAGGCTCCCGAAGGCGTCGACCGTGAGGGTGTCGCTGGGGAAGACGACCGTCGTGGAAGCGTGTTCCTCGATGATTGCTGGGCCGGGGATGCGGTTGCCGGCGAGGAGATCGGTGCGCTTGAAAACCGGCGTCTGATGCGGGGCGATGCTGTCGGGGAAGTGCACCTTGCGGATCTCGGAGATTGCTTTCATGCCAACGGTTTCGGGCCCGGCCTCGATGCGCTCGAGCGGAGGCTTGGGCATGCGACCGGTGACGGTGGCGCGCAGCGAGACGATCTCGCAGGCTTCTTTCGGCGCGGACGTGCCATAACGGCGCTCGTGCTCGGCGTCGAAGCGGCGCTTGATCGCGTCGCGGTCGTTCGCTTCGAATAGCGCCATCGGCAGATCGACGGTCACAGCGTGTTCCTGTCCGACGTAGCGCATGTCGGCGGCACGATGCGTCAGCACGGCCGAGGGCCGCGCGCTTGCCTTGGTCAATGCGGCGTTGCCCTGGCTTTCGAGATCGGCGTAGACGGCTCCGACCGAAGCGAAGTCGAGCGCGGCGAGCTTTACCGGCCACGTCCGGACGAAGTCGTAGCGAAGATCTGCGAACAGCATGCCGAACGCGCAGAAGTGGCCGGGCGCGCGCGGGATGATGACGCGCGGCGTGCCGATTTCGCGCGCGATCTGCACCGCATGTAGCGGACCCGCGCCGCCATAGGCGATCATCGGGAAGGCGGCGGCGTCGAGCCCGCGCTCCGTCGAGACGCCCTTCACAGCGTACGACATCGCAGTCGCCGCAATCCGCAGAATGCCGTCGGCAGCGTCGGTAGTGGTCAGCCCAAGCGGTCGTGCGACGTGTTCGTCGATCGCACGACGAGCAGCGGCGATATCGAGCTTCAATTCCCCGCCGAGAAAACTCAGCGCGCCGAGCCGGCCTAGCACGAGGTTGGCGTCCGTCACCGTGGGCAGCGCCCCGCCGCGGCCGTAGCAGGCGGGCCCCGGTTCCGCGCCGGAACTCTGCGGGCCCACGCGCAAGGAGCCACCGACATCGACATACGCAATGCTGCCGCCGCCGGTGCCGACCTCGAAGATGTCCATCATGGCCGTCTGGATCGGCAGGGCACGCTCATAGCCGCCGATCAGCGCGAGGCTCGTCGTCAACGGCTCGCCACGATAGATCACGCCCGCCTTCGCGGTAGTGCCGCCCATGTCGAACGCGATCGCGTTCTCGAGCCCCGTCGCCTCGCTCAACGCCTGCGCGCCGATGACGCCGGCCGCGGGACCGGATTCCAGCATGCGGATGCACTGCGTCTTGGCCTGCTCGGCTTCGTACAGCCCACCGGTCGATTGCACGAGCAGGAACGAGCCAACGAAATCGTCCGCGGCAATATGTGTCTCGATACCCGAAACGTAGCCCGACACGCGCGGGCCGACATAGGCATTCGCCACGACCGTCGAGGTGCGCTCGAACTCGCGATACTCCTGACTCAACTCATGCGACGCCGAAACGAAAGCGGCGGGCAGGCGTTGCTGAACGATCGCCTTCGCGCGCCCCTCGTGCGCGGGGTTGCGGTAGGAATGAAGGAACATGATCGCCACGGCCTCGATGCCCAGCGCCACCAGCCGGTCGCACACCGCGCCCAGCGCCGCCTCGTCGAGCGGGTGCATCTCCTCGCCTTCAGCACTAACGCGCTCGGGCACCTCGAACCGTAGTGCCCGACGCACCAGCGGATCGTGCCTCTTGAAAAACAGGTTGTAGGCGTCGGGGCGATTGATGCGGCCGATCTCGTAGACGTCGCGGAAGCCCTGCGTCGTAATGAGTGCGGTCTTCGCGCCGGTGCGTTCCAGCATCGTGTTGATGGCGATCGTCGAGCCGTGGAGGAAGATCCCGGCATCGGCGAACTTCGCACCGGCTTTCGCCACGCCCTCCGTGATGCCGTCGACGAGCCTTTGCGGCGTCGACAGCGATTTGCCGAGCAGCAGGCGGCCCGTCCCTTCGTCGAAGGCCGCGACGTCGGTGAAAGTGCCGCCGATGTCGGCTGCAAGGCGCATGCTGGTCATGGTCATATCGGTCCCGTGTGCGCGGCGGTCAGGAATTCGCTTCGCGACTGGGCTGCCGCCCAGCCCCGCCCGGCGGGCCACCCGCCGGACCGCCCGTCTTTTGCCATGGAAGTCAGAAACTTGTCACCGCTTTGATCGCACAGTGCCGTAGGGCGGGTAAGCAGCGCTTCCTGTGGTGCGCAACCCGCCGCTGCGGGTGAGCCCGGCGCCAGAACGGCGGAGCACTGCGTTTTACCTGCCAGCCCTACGAGACGCGCACATGCGCTACTGCTGGGGAATGTTGGCCTGCTTGATGATCGCGGCATACTTGGCGCTGTCCGCCTTGTATTTGGCGGCGAACTCGGCTGACGTGCTCGCGATCACTTCGGAAGCGAACGCCTTCATGCGTGCGACCACCTCCGGTGCGGATAGCGCCTGCTTCGTCGTTTCGTAAAGGCGCGTGACGATAGCTGGCGGCGTGCCGGCGGGCAGGAAGAAACCCTGCCAGCTATCGGCCGCGAAATCCTTGACACCCTGCTCGGCGACCGTGGGCAGGTCCGGCAGGCGCGGAATACGCTTCGCCGTCGTCACCGCCAGCGCCTTGATCTGCTTGGCCTCGATCAGCGCCAGCGCCGTCGCGACAGGCACGACTGCCACCTGCACGTCACCTGCGATCAGCGCCGTGTTGAGCGGAGCATCGCCACGGAACGGCACCGCCTGGACGTCGATGCCGGTGTCGCGCTTCAGCATCTCCATCGCCAGATGCAGCGGGTTCCCCACACCTGTATTGCCGTAATTGAGGACGCCCGGCTTCGCCTTCGCAAGCGCAACGAACCCCTTCAGATCGTTCGCCTCCAGCTTCGGTGTCGCGACCAGCAGCAACCCCGTCTCGACCAATTGCGTGACGGGTATCAGATCCTTCTCCGGATTGTAGGCGAGTTGCTTGTAAAGCGACGGGCTCATCGCCTGACCGATCGTGGTCTGCAGGATGGTATGGCCATCGGGATCGGATTTCGCCACGCTGTCGGCGGCGAGATTGCCACCGACTCCGGGCTTGTTCTCGATGATCACGGGCTGGCCGAGGATCTCCTGTAGCTTCGC
>CAMDMH010000483.1 GCA_945901835.1 Devosia equisanguinis
CGGCGCTTCACCTTGAGACCGAGATTCTTTTCCCAAAAGCCGGCCACGACTTCCGCGACGTCGGCCATTTCTGCACGTCCCGGCCACGGCATCAGGAGCATCTCTACCTCCTTTGAAAATCCGTTCGGATAACCCGCCTCTGCCAGCAATTGCTTGGCCCGCTTCGGATCGTAGCCGAGCGGCTTGAGGCCGGGCTCGATGAATTGAGACGTCGGCGGGAAGAACGGCGTGATGCTCGGCTGCCCCTCGCCCTCGAAGATTGCGCGGATGATGGCGGTCTTGTCGACCGCGAGGTTCATCGCGAGGCGCACTTTCTTGGCGCGCTCCTGAGAGGCGGGATCATCGGGGTCGCCCGCCCACGGCACGGTCTTGTCGAACTGGTCGCGTTTCGGCGACAGCTGCCCGCCGAGCTGCACGTGATAGACGGCAGCACCGGCAACGCGGAAGATCTTCAGCCCGGCTGCCTCCGTCTCGCGCTTCAGTTTGAACGGGATCTCGGTGATGTCGATCTCGCCCGCGCGCAGCATGGCAAGCCGCGCGGATTGGTCCGGCACGCGGCGCAGGATGACGGTCTTGAAGCCAGCCGTGTTGACGTGGTGGCTGTCGAGTGCCTCGTAGGTGATCGACTGCTGGCGCCGGTGCTCGGTCATCCGGAACGGGCCCGTGCCGACCGGCTTCGTCGCCGCTTCCTTCTCGCCGACCTTCTCGTGATAGGCTTTCGAGACGACGCCCATGTTGCCCTGAACGACGCGGCCGAGGAACGTCACGTCCTGCTGATTGAGGTGATAGACGAGCTGATTGGGATCGACGATCTCGATGCGCGCTACGAGCGCTTTCAACACCGGCTTGCTCGAGGACACCGAGCGATCCGAGACCATGCCCTCGTGGCTGTAGACGACGTCGGCTGCCGTGACCTCACTGCCATCGTGGAACTTGACGCCCTTCTTGAGGAAGAACCGCCACTTGCGCCCGCCGTCCTCCATCACCCAGCGTTCGGCGAGCTGAGGCATGAAATCGCCGGTTGTCACGTCGGTGCCGACGAGCGACTCGTAGACCGCCTCGAGGCCCAGCCACCCCTCACGTCCCGACTCGAGCCATGGCAGCCACGCCTCTGCGGTGCCGAGCGACGACAGGCCGACGGTCATCTTCCCGTTCGGCTTCGCAGCGTTCTGGGCGAACGAAGTGCTGCATACGGCCGTCGATACGGCGATGCCTATCAGTCCGAGGAAGAGGTGCGCGCGTCGCATTGTTCGCTCCCTATTTCGCATGTCGGCGTCAAGACCTGCGCTTTGCAACCACGACCCGATGCCCTCTTGCAGAGGGTTTGACTGTCGGCACGCGGCCGCAACCGCCGACCTTGTTCCAATCGACTTTTGTTGCCTTCATTCTGGCGCGAAGGTTTCCTGCAATTCCACTCTGTTACTCGACCTGAATGTTAGCCTTTGCTTTCGCTTTCGGCAGCGCGCCCGCCCCCAGGAAGGGCACGATGTGGGCGAGGCACTCGTCCGGCTTTTCGATGTGCACGGAGTGGCCTGCGCCTTTGATCGTTTGCAAAGTCGCTTTCGCAATCCCTGCTTTGTAGGCCTTGCCATTGGCAAGCGGAATGAGTCGGTCCTGTTCGCCCCACAGCAGCAGGGTCGGGGCGGTGATCCTGTGAAGCCGTTTCTGCAGCTTCTGGTCGAGGAAGTAGGGCGGCTCCCATCCGACGCGACCGGCGGTGGTCAACCCCTTGTAGCGGCGCACCTCGTCGCCGACCGACACGCGACCGTCAGGTACGAGCGCGTTGGCAATGTCGCTCTTCGGGTTCCCGAACAGGAGCTCGCGCAGTTCGAGCATTATGCCACCGTCCCGGTTCTGCGAATACATGAACAGATCGGCGTTGAGGGCACCCTTCACCTGCAACCCACCCGCGCCGATCATCACGAGACGCCCGACACGCTCTGGATTGCGCACCGCCATCTCGGCTGCGATCCAGCCGCCCAGGCAGAAGCCGATGATCGTCGCTTCCTTGATCTGCAGCGCGTCGAGCATGTCGAGGTAGTGGAAGGCGAGGTCCTCGACATGCATGATGTCGGAAACACCGGTCGACTCGCCACAACCGGGAAGCGCCGGCATCAGAAGCTTGCACTGCTTGGCAAGCTCGTCGTGAAACGGGAACGGCCTGCCCTGGAACGTATGCACATCATAGACGCCATGCAGATAGAGAACCGGCGGGCCTTCTCCGGCCTCCAGCAGCTCCACCGACGTTCCCCGGACATCGAGGGTGCGGGCTTTCATGAGTTTCTCCTTTTATCCCCTCTCCGCGTCAGGGGCAGCGACCTTCACGACCGTCGTAGCGAATAGCGACTGTCTCCGAACCCAATCCACTCCCCACGCAGGCTCGGGAGAGGAGGCGGAGCACATCACGCCGGGGCTTTCTTCTTCGCAGCAGCTTTACCGGGGGCCTTCAATGGATAGTTCTTCTCGAAGAAACTCTCGGATTCCGATCGCAGCCGCGGCATGACCTTCTCCGCAAACAGCGCCTGGCTCTTCAGCGTCAGCTCCTTCGACAGATTGCCGATGTGGAACTGGATCAGCAGGTTGCCGATATGCGCTTCCGTTACGAACGGCCACAGCTTGTCGAACACCGTCTCCGGGCTGCCGACGATGATCGATCCCATCGCGTCGAGATCGGCCCAGCTCTCCGCATCGCCGAGCATTTTCGCGCCGACGTCGGAGGTTTCGAGATAGCGCTGATAGGTCTCCGGGTTCAGCCCGCCCGGTGCCATGGTCAGGCGGCGGCCCTTCCTCCGTTGATGCCCCTTGAGGCAGTATTTGGTGAAGTAGAATACCGCCTCCTCGCACTCCTTGCGCGCGATCTCATCGGTCTCGCCGACATAGACGGAGAACAGCAGGCCCATTTGCTTGGGATGGAACGGCGCCTTGCCGACTTCGCCGACGATCTCCTCGAAGCGCAACGTCGACCGTTTGACGCCGGCCAGCTTCGATCGCGTCGACACGAAGTAGCAGAAGCCGCGGCGCGCGGCCTGATACATCGTGTCCTCGCTGTTGGAGCCCGGCACCCACACTGGCGGATGCGGCGTTTGCAGCGGCTGCGGCCACGGGTTCACGTAGCGCATCTGATAGTGCTTGCCGTAGAACTCGGTCGGGCCGGGCTTGGTCCAGGCCTGCATGATGAGATCGATGCCCTCCCAGAAGCGCTCGCGGGCGAGCGGCATCGAATAGGAGTAGCTGAACGCCTCGTGGCCGCCGCCGGGCGCGAAGCCAGCGACGACCCGCCCGTCACTCATGCAGTCGAGCATCGCGTACTCCTCCGCAACGCGCAGCGGGCGGAAGTGGAGCGGTACGAGATTGCCGAGCACGACGATCTTGCAGTTCTTGGTGCGCTGCGTCAGCGCCGCCGCCAGCATGTTGGGCGACGGCATCAGCCCGTAGATGTTCTGGTGGTGCTCGTTGAGAACGACGCCGTCGAAGCCGACCTCGTCGGCATGCGCCAACTCGTCAATGTACTCCTGGAACAGACCGCGCGCCTTCTTGCGATCGAACTCCTGGTTCGGGATCGTGATCCAGCCGCTCTCGTAGTTTTTCTCGAAACTCTCGTCCAAGTAGGGCCACGGCGCAAAATGCCACGAGAAGATTTCGGCGCGGTTGGCGACGGCGTTTGCTGCCATGTTGTTCAATGCCCCTGGACGCGTCTCTCAAGGTCGATCCGAAGCTTCAGTTCTCTGCTGTAGCTGCTTGTCGACTTCATCCAGAATCATCTAACAGCAGTTGGAGCGACCCCCGCAAGGACAAAATGAAACCGCATTTCATCGAGTTCTCACGATCGCACTTTCCGCCTCTTGATTACCCCGTCATGACCTCTATGCCGCCACATCCGCTTGTTACGCGGTCTTCCGAGGCCGGACGGGAGGCCGACATGCCACGCAACAAGGTGCAGTTCCAGAAGGGGCTG
>CAMDMH010000484.1 GCA_945901835.1 Devosia equisanguinis
CAGCTTCGTCAGTACCAGCACCCATAGCGGCGTCGTCGCCACGATCACGGAGGCCAGTCCGCTCGCGATATCCAGCTGGCCGCGCGCGACGAGGATGAACGGGATCACGTTGTTGAACATCGCCATCACTGCATAGGGCCACCAACCCGCCACACTCCGCGGCCAGGCGAGCCCACTCGCCTGCACGACCACGACCAAGATCAGCGCCGCGATCGACAAGCGCCCGAGCACGACCGTTATCGGCGGCAACTCGCGCAGCGCGAAGCCCACGAACGTGTAGCCGATGCTCCACATGACCGCGAGCAGCACCAGCAGCAGCCATTGCGAGAGCGGCATCGCGCCGCCGCCGGGAGATCCGCTCGATCCGTCAGCCACCGCGACCTGCCGCCGATGCATCGGCCTTGGCGAGGAACTCCAGCACGCGCCCGGGCGTATTCGCTTCCGTCTGGTCGGCGACAGCGACATCCCAGTATTCGGAGTTCGGCAGGCACTCGTGCAGATAGCGGGCGGCGGACGTCGCATGTGCGGCGTCGTTGCCCGGCACGACGAGCGCAGGGATATCGCAGCGGAGCATATCCTCGGGCTCGGTGCCGGGCGCTGTATCGCGATCGACGAGCGTTCGGCCTATCCCGATGACGAGTTGCTTATAGCGCTCCACGTTCTGCGCGACGAAGGCCGCCGCAAATGCCGCGTCGTGCTTCATGACCGACGCCCACGGGCCGCCGCGCGGATCGGCGCCGAACGAGCGGCCGTCCTTCATCACGAGATCGGTGACGGCCTGTAGTCCGTTCTGCTGCACGAACGCGAGATGCTCGGCGAAGCGCTGGTGGCTCGACATGCGATACTTCGCGCCTCCGACCGGCCAGTACAGCACCATCGACAGCACCCGATCGGGATGCATCATGCCCCACGCCGCCGCTGGGCAGCAGCCCATGCAGCCGCCCATGATGTGCGCCTTCTCTACCCGCAAATGATCGAGCAGCGCCTTGCCGTGCGCGACGTAATGCTGCCAGCCGATGCGCTCGATGCGGCCGCCGCTTTCGCCGCATTCGCGGCGGTCGAAGACGATGCAGGTATAGTGCTTCGGCAGATGGTCGAGCAGCTTGATCTTAGCGTACACGCCTTGCTTGCGCCATTTATCGGCCGTCGCGTCGAAGCCGCCCGGCGCGTACATCAGCAGCGCGGGGCCGGAGCCCATCACCTCGTATTTCGTGGAGATGCCGTCGATGATGGCGGTGGGCATGTCGTCGTCCTCGTTAGATCACCACGCGAGTATGCGGGTTAGCACCGGCTGCGCACTCGGCCAATAGTCTCCAATGCCGATCGCCTCGACGCCCGCGGCGCCCAGTGCTCGCAGAACTGCACGGGAACGGGCGCCGGAAAGCGGCGTGGAGAGTGGGGAGTGAGGTTGCCCCCAGGTCTCGCCATCACGGTCGCGACAACGGCTCTCCCCGAAGCTGCCGACCGGAACGAAAGGCGATCGGGTCACAGGCAAGCATCGGGCGGCGCGCGCGTTCCCTGTTCCCGTCTTCCCGAGTGTTTGGCTTGCCCTCGTTCACCGAACCGATGGACAGCCGCCTGGACGGCGCTGCAGCCATACGCTTTCCAATTGTGGATTGGGACCGTCCGTGCCGGGCAAGGCCACGCATCAACTTGGATGATCCCCACCGGACGTCTTCGTGTCCTTCTCCCTCTCTCCGTTTTTCACGAGGAGAGGGTCGGGGTGAGGGACGGCAACGCGCACAACGCCTTTAACCCGCGACGTCCACTGCCCCCTCAAGGGCGCTTGTGTTCCGCCGCTTCCGCGATATCAGCAGCGGGCCAATTTCTACCGAATTCGGAATGTGAACAATCGAGCAATCGAATGTCAGCAATTAGGTGATGCCCGGTCCGCTGCTGATCTTGTCGCCTGCATCGGACCGCGCGTTTTCGATCCGATGCAGGCTTGAGCGAGCCTACTGCAATGGCAACTTCACTGTGCCCTTGACCCACTTGGTCTCCTGGCCGTCGCCGCCGAGGCCTTCGTAGGCGCCGGTGACGCCGAGGGAGATGCCGCTCTGTGATTTCAGCGTGAAGCCGGCCTCTATGCGGGCGTGCAGGTCCGAGGTCGCAAGCTTAGCGCCGGGCACACCAACCACGAACTGCACCGGCTTCTCGAAGTCCCAGAGCCCCTTCACCGTGACGTGCGGAATGAGGCTCGTGCCGCCGTGCTGGAAGGTGTAGGCGACCTCGGGTCCGAAGATCACGCGGCCGAGCTTCACCTGCTGGCTGTCGATGCCGAAGCCGTTGCTGTCGGTGTAGGCGCGGCTCTTGTCCTCGTAGTGCACGATCTCGGCCGACGGCGTGAAGCGCCAGTTGCCCGCGGCCCAACGCCCAGAGAGTCTGGCGGCGGCCAGCCAGCGTGTGGTCGAGAAGTGGTCGGTGTAGGTGAGGAACGGCGAGATCTCGTTCGACGACGAGCCGTAGAGCAAGCGCCCGTCGAGGAAGAGGTTTTTGGAAAGCCGTGCCGCGGCGTAGGGACCGGCCATCCAGCCCTGGCCTCTCACCAGATAACCCAGAGCGGCGCTCTTTTCCTCCATGCTGTCGTGCTGGGCCATGACACCGACAAGCAGGCCCGGAGCGAGCTTGTAATCAATGCCAAGCTTGATCAGGCTGAAGCTCGCAGTGGATTGGCCACGCTCGTAGGACGACCAGTCGAACGCGCCTTCGACCCACATGTCGAGTACCGGTGCACGGGTGCGGGTACGCCCACCGTCGATGCCGCCGAGCCGCATCTTCTCCGCGTCGTGCTGTGCTGCGGCCTTGACTGCGGCGCCCAGGCTGCCGGCAAACGCGAAGCGGCCACGCTCCTCGCCGCCTTCTCCACCCGCCGTGACGCCGATGTTGTGGCCACGCGGGGTGTCTTCGCTGGGTCGATCACTGGGTGACGCTGCGCCGGCGCCTGCCGCCTCGGACCGGCCACCGAGCTTCATCGGGCTGGGAGGATCGTCCTTGAGACTGGCCTCGCGGTGTTCCGGCGCCTCCTCTGGGTCTGAAAGGCGATCGATTAGCCGATCGACGGCCGGCCCGTTGGCGGTGACGCGCTCAGCCCGCCGCGCCATGAAGTTGTGGATGATGGCCTCGGTGCGCCGCTTCACATCGGTATTGGTGAACGTACAAATGACGGCCTCGTTGGCGGCCACGGGCACCGAAACATTGCGGCTGGCAAGGTTTACCGTCGCGGACGCAGCGTTGCCCGTGCAGGCGATGGACGAGAGGTCCCATCCCGTGGCCGGCGCCTCCGTCAACGTGTAGGCACCCGCATTGACGCTCGTGGCGGCCGTCTGCGCGGTGCCGGAAACCGTGGTCAGCGATGGATTAGACAGCGCAGCAGACGTAAAGCCGAATGTGCCGTCGCCGCCGAGCGTTTTCTTGACCAGCTGGAGGGTGCCCTTGGGCGAGGCGAGCTTGGTAACTTCATATGTGCACCGGTAGCTTCGGAGAAAAGATCCGCTCGACTGCCAGCCAGTTTGGACCGACGCCCTCCCATTTGCGACGTTGATCGAAGGGTTCGATGGTCCAAACTGTTGGTCGGGATCGTCAGTACTGACGTTACTCTGTTGCACCACTTCACACGTGATGCCGCTAACCGTCCAGCCCTGTTGCTGCACCGCGTTGACAACGGTGGGCACCGATTTGTCCTGAGATACGTTATTAGTAACCGTCCGCCGCATGCAGATGCCTAAAGGATCAACACCTGTTGTTCCCGCATTGGTTGTGAGCTGCGACTGCCTTTGATCCCCGACCTGCAGGAAATCACTATCAACCCGCATTCCCCAAGTAGATCGTGGTTTCCGTCTACGCCTGATGCCGCAAATCGCATATATCTCAGCACATTGACAGCATCGGAGGCAGGCGGCGATGTCTCACCTTGCGGGTGAAGGCCAATCTGAGGGCGGACGGTTGGATTTTG
>CAMDMH010000485.1 GCA_945901835.1 Devosia equisanguinis
CTTCGAGGCCGTGCTCGTTGTAGCGCAGCACCCAGTCGCGCAACGTCGGCCGATCCATTCCCGCTGCGCGGAACGGCCGTCCACCTGCACCTCGAGATGCAGACAGCCGTTGTGCGCGATGACGACCGAGTATGTGAACCACGCCGCGATCGCATAGTCCGGCTTGACGATGCCCTGCTCCAGCAGCCAGCCGGGTCCGACGTGTCCGCCGATTTCCTCGTCGTAGGTGAAGTGAAGCTCGACGGTACCGGCGAGCTTTGCGCCGCTCGCAATCAGTGCCCTCAGCGCGAACGCATAGGTGGCGAAATCGGATTTCGAGACCGCGACGCCGCGACCGTACATGTGGCCAGCGCGGATCTCCGCGCCGTAGGGATCGGCGCTCCAGCCCTCGCCCGGCGGTACGACGTCGCCGTGGGCGTTGAGTGCGACGATGGGGCCGGGACCGAAGCGGTGACGCACCACGAGATTGACGGCCGAACGCATCCCGTGCCGCTCCACCACCTCGCGCGGCACCTCATGACGCTCGACCGTGAAGCCGAGACCTTCGAGCAATTCGGCGGTTCTCAGAGCGTGCGGCCGGCAATCGCCGGGCGGATTGTCCGACGGCACCCGTACCAGCTCGGCGAGAAAGGCGACCTGCTCGTCGTGCGTCTGATCGACCAGGGCGGCAATGTTTGCCTCGAGTTGTTTCGGTGTGCTCATGTTGTTTCCGCTCGCGGGTATTGACGCATGGCGGGCTTTGTCGCTTTTTCCCCAACCGAAGTGAAGCCGCATCCAGGATCAGAGGACAGTATGCCCCGACGCGCATACGTGACACGCATCCACGCGAGATCACCCGACGATGTCGAAGCGCTCGAAGCCGCGATCAAGCGAGGCGAAATCGAGGCTCGCAGCATCGTCGCGATTCTCGGCAAGACCGAGGGCAACGGCTGCGTCAACGATTTCACGCGAGCCTTCGCCGTTCGCGCGATGCAGAGCATGCTGGCGAACCACATGCCGCGCGAGGCCGTCGGCAGGATCGCAATGGTCATGTCCGGCGGCACGGAAGGGTGCCTTTCGCCGCATTGGATCGTTTTTGCCGCGCGCGAGGTGGCCGAGGCAGCCGAGGGCGGAGCGCTCGCTCTGGGCGTCGCCCGCACGCCGGATGTGCCTGGCGAACACCTGGGCCGGCGCAGCCAGATCGAGTTGGTGGCTGCCGGTGTTGAAGCAGCCATGGCCGATGCCGGTATCGCGAGCGCCGACGAGGTGCATTATGTGCAGGTGAAGTGCCCGCTACTCACATCGGAGCGCATCGAAGCAGCGGAGCAGCGTGGCAAGACAGTGGCCACGCGCGATACGCTGAAATCGATGGGGTTGTCGCGGGCGGCGTCGGCGCTCGGCGTGGCCGTGGCGCTCGGCGAGATGAGGATCGACGACATCCCGGAGGAGGCCATCGGCCGCGATTTCTCGCTCTACGCCCGGCGCGCGGCGACGTCCGCCGGGATCGAGCTGCTCGACCACGAGATCATGGTGGCGGGCATGTCGAAGGCCTGGACCGGGCCCCTCGCGGTCGATCACGGCGTGATGCACGATGGGATCGACATCGAGCCGGCGCGCGCGGCACTGGAACGGCTGGGCATTGCAGCCGCCGGGCAGTTGGCGCCGGCACAGCGCGCGAAGGTGAAGGCGGTGCTGGCGAAAGCCGAAGCGGCGGCGGCTGGGCGCATCCGTGGCAACCGGCACATCATGCTCGACGACTCGGATATCTCTTCCACACGACACGCGCGCGCATTCGTCGGCGGCGCGCTGGCCGGCCTGTTCGGCTTCACCGACCTGTTCGTGTCGGGCGGCGCTGAGCACCAGGGACCCGACGGCGGTGGGCCTGTCGCTATCGTCGTCTCCCGCGATTGACCCGAGAGAGTATCGAATGACCAGGACACTTCGTGCGATCGCGGTCTTCAGCGGTTCCAATTTCGGGCGCGGAGAGGCCTATCGCGTGGCCGCAGCCGCGCTCGGCAGGGCAATCGCCGAGCGTGGGATGGCTATCTTATACGGCGGAACGCACATGGGCCTGATGGGCGTGATGGCCGACGCGGCGCTGGCCGCGGGCGGAATTGTGCACGGCGTGATCACCGAACGGCTCCAGGCCAAAGGTCACCTGCATCCTCGTCTCACAGCCCACGAGGTGGTCGCCACGATCCGCCAGCGAAAAGCGCGGATGGCCGAGCTTGCGGATGCCTTCGTGGCCTTGCCGGGCGGCATCGGCACACTCGAGGAATTCATGGAGGTGTGGACGCTGAACCAGCTCGGCGAGATCGCAAAGCCCGCTGGGCTCCTCGATGTGCAAGGCTTCTATCAGCCGTTCATGGGCTTTATCGACCACATGATCGCCGAGCAATTTCTTCCCGCAGCGCATCGCGCTGGCATCGTGGTCGACGCCGATCCGTCCCGCCTGCTCGACGGACTGGCGAATTTCCAGACAGTCTCGGCGCCGAAGTGGTTGAAATAGTCTGTTCCATCAGCGCATAGCATCCATCGCCCGCGCGAGCTGATGGGAGAACTTCGACGCGGCGACAGGGAGAATCCGGCCACGCAGTTGGCCGAGCACGACGTCGGCGCCCGGCAATGTCGGCTCGTTGATCGGCCGCGAGAGGATGCCGTCGAGGCCGGTGGCTGGCGGTGTTCCGATACTGATCTGGAAGGTGATGGCCGGTTCTTGCCGAATGAACCGCATCAGCAGCTCGAACGAGTTGCTTTCGAGTCCGACACTGTAACGCAGCGAGGAGCGCGCGAAAAAGCCGTCGAGCAGGGTGCGACTGCCGAGCCCCGCATCCGGCAGCGCCAGCGGATACTGAACGATTTCGCGCAGGCGCAGGCTGCGGCGACTGGCCAGCGGATGATTGGCCGCCATGACAGCGATGAGCCGCTGAGGGACGCTGGCGAGAACCTCGAGATCGCTGGAGCGTTCCGGATTGAACATCACTACGAGATCGGCGGTGTAGTCCAGCAGCGCGCGCATCGCCTCGACGCGATTGCAGACACGTAAGGAGAACTCCACCAGCGGAAACGCCTTGCGATAGATGTCGATCTCGCGCGGCAGCATGTCGTAGGCGACGGCCTGGCTGGCGGCGAGCTTGACCACGCCGCGGCGTAGGCCGGACATGTCCTCGATTTCCGAGAGCATGCGCGCGGCGTTCGAGGTGTCGGCGCGGATGTAGCGCAGGAACGTCTCCCCGGCCGAGGTCAGGCGCATGCCGCGCGCATGGCGCTCGAACAGCGGGTATCCGATCTCTTCCTCGATATCGAGGACGCGCCGGTTGAGCGCCGAAGCGGTGACGTTGAGCTTGTCGGCAGCCTTCCGGATCGAACCGGTTCGCGCGACCTCGTCGACATACCTGAGTACCCGCTGGTGACGCATACATCGTCCTGTGGGCGTCTGCTCTTTTCGGCGAGCGTACTGATTTCGGCAACGCTTAACGAAGAAAACGGCATTTGTCGAGAACGCGCGCGGGTGGAAGACATGTCACCCAAGGGACGCGTTAGCCGTCACCGGATCATGCCCTCCCGAACTCCTGGAGCCTCCGATGCCCAAACACCTCGACCGCCGCCAGATGATTGCCGGTTCGCTGGCCCTGGGATCTGCCGGACTTCTCACGTCGCATGCTGTCGCTCAGACGCCGACGCGCATGAAGATGGTCCTCAACTGGCGCTACCAGGGGCCGCAGTCCTGGTTCTTCATCGCGCAGGACAAAGGCTATTTCAAAGAGGCCGGCGTCGAGATGGAGATCGACCAGGGCGACGGCTCGGCGGCCGCGGTCGGCAAGGTGGCGTCGGGCGCATACGATTGCGGCTTCGGTGAAATCAATGCGCTGATCCAGCTGGCAGCGAACAAGCCCAACGACGCGCCGCTCGGCGTGCAGATGCTCTTCAACTCGCCGCCTTTCACGATTGCGGTGAAGAAGGACGGCCC
>CAMDMH010000486.1 GCA_945901835.1 Devosia equisanguinis
CGAGATCACGGACAAGCGCATCCGGCGCGGCGTGTTCACCAGCGTCGCCGAACTGGAGGAGGCGATCGATGACTACCTCCTGCGTCACAACGCATTCGCCAAACCTTATCGATGGACCAAGCCAGCCGCCGACATCCTTGCCAAAGAACACCGCGCCCTCGATAAACTCGAAGCCATCAAAGCCGGGTACCAAGCGTCAGACTCGGAACACTAGCTCGCTCCCTCAAATGGAGACGACGAACGCGCCCCGTGCGGGCGTCGCGCTCTGCGGCAGATCATAGGTCGTCACGTTGTGCGTGATGTTGGCCAGCAATATCCGGGTCGTCATCTGGTGCTGCCGTGTGTCGCGAGGATGCGTGACGATGGCGCTGGCGCCGCCGCGGATGGCGCGCTCGACATCCCAACTGCGGCGCGAGGCCTGCGACCTCACGATCGAGCCGGCTTCCGTCAGCTGCGATCTCAGGAAGGCGAGGAACAAAGGCTGCGACGTCGCGACGATCTCGTCGTCGCCCAATGGCGCCGCCCATCGGCGCGCGTCCCCGAACAGCTCGATCAGATGCTGGTGCCCCCCGGCGAAGGAAGCCGCGAGCTTCGTACACACGACCATGACAGGACGCACGCAGACGAGGCACAGTTGGTCCCGCTGCATCCCCATTTCGAGGAGCGCATCGATCGTCGAGATCGCTAGCCGGGGTGTATCTAAAACGGCAATGCCGACTTGAAAGTACCGGGAACTGAGCCCGGACGGTTTCGCCATTCCCGCCTCCATGATCGCGGAATCTGCCTCTGCCGACTGCACGTTTTCCTCCCGGTGCGCGCTCAGCCCGCCGCGAAGTCCGGCGGCGCAACGTTGCTCGTCTTCACTGGCTCCGGCCATCGGCGAGCGCTCGCAGACCTTCATAATCGACGATCGTCACCAGCACGCTTTGTGCAAGATCAATCATGCCGTCGCCGCGCAGCTTGGTGAAAGTGCGGCTCACCGTCTCGATGGTCAGGCCGAGGAAGTCGGCGATATCAGCGCGTGTCATCGGCAGCACGAACTCGCACCGGTCGGCGCCGATCCGCTCGTTGCGGCGCGACAATCCGATCAGGAAGGAGGCCACGCGCTCGCCGGCTGTCCGCTGGCTCACCGTGAAGAGGAGTTCGCGTGAGGCAGTCAACTCGCGGGACAACGCTTCGCAGAGCTTGAGGCCGAGACGGCCGTCCTCGCGGATGGCCTGCTGAAGAGCTGCGATCGGCACGCACCGAACGCGGCTGCGCGCGGTCGCCTGGGCGTTGTTTCCATGCTCGCCCATCGCCCCCAGGCCGACGATGTCGCCGGGATAGGCGAAATCGATAACCTGTCGCCTGCCGTCTGCAAGCGTGCGATAGATGCAGATGTGGCCGACCTCGACCAGATAGACCTGGGCGACGGGGTCGCCCTCCCGGAAGACGTAGTCCTTGGCTTCAAAGGTCCGCAGTTGTCCGGTGCCGAGACGCCGCGCCAAGCTATCCCCGCCGACGGTTCGCGACACGGGAATCTCATGGCTGGCTGCGGAGGCTTCGGGTTGCAGGGCAAAAGAGGTGGCAAGCATCTGACACTCCAAGATTTTTCGACACGATGGAATCTTCGGATGCCGTGAGTAGACCACCGTCCCCCTTCGCGGTGATGGCCTGCCGGTGCTAGAATGTGAGAATGTGTAACAGCCCGCAGACAGCGGCGTGTAAGAGGACGACACGGCCGCGCCAGCGACCACTGCCACAATTCTGGTCGTAGACGACGAGGAGTCGATCCGCACGCTACTGCGCGAGTGCTTCGAGCTCGACGGCTATCGCGTGCTCGAAGCGCGAGACGGCAGCGAACTCGTGCAGCTTCTGGGGGAGCAGACCGTCGATCTCGTGACGCTCGATCTGAACCTCGGCGGCGAGAACGGCTTCGACCTCGCCCGCCAAGTGCGCGCCTCGCGCAACGTGCCGATCATCATGATCACCGGCAAAGGCGACACGATCGACCGCATCGTCGGACTTGAGCTCGGCGCGGACGACTATATCGCCAAACGGTTCCACGTTCGCGAGGTGCTGGCGCGCGTGCATGCGGTGCTGCGGCGGTATGCTTCGACGGCCACGGCGGCTCCTGCCGCACAAGTCACCGCCGCGACGACAGGTCCACGCTTCGGTTTCGCCGATTGGGTCCTCGATGTCGACCGGCGAGAGCTGCGCTCGACCAGCGGCGTACCGCGCGAACTGACCACCGCGGAGTTCAATCTGCTGGTCGTGTTTCTCGAGCGGCCCTCGCGCGTGCTCTCGCGCGACAACATCATGGATCTGCTCAAAGGGCACGAATGGTCGCCGCTCGACCGCTCGATCGACAGCCTGATCGTGCGGCTCAGGCGGAAGATCGAGCCGGAGCCCGAGACACCGCGGCTGATCAAAACCGTGCGCGGCGTCGGCTATGCGTTCGCGGTCGACGTGCGCCGGTTGTGATCGCTCCCGCGATCGTCTGGTCGTGACTGCCGGCTTGACGATGGTCAATGAAACAGCCGCGGGTTCGGCGCTTCCTGCACGGGCACGGTAAGCCCGAGGATCCCGCCATGGCCTACAAGACCATCCTGACGCACTTCAACGACGAGCAGCGATTTCCGGGGATGATCAAAGCCTCGGTGCAGCTCGCCAAGGCAAATGGCGCGCACCTCGTCGGCATGGCCGTGATGCCGCCGATCATCATCATACCGGGCTCGGAAGCGGACGCCGGCGCGGTGATCGAGGATCACCGGACGCAATACAAGCCGCAGATCGATCATATGCGCGCCAGCTTTGCCGCCGCGATTGCGGAGGGCGGCGTCAAAGGCGAGTGGCTGGAACTCGATTGCGAGAACGAGAATCCCTTCGGCGATGTCGGCACGGTCGCGGTGCAACAAGCGCGGATGGCGGACCTCGTGATCGCCTCCACCGTCAATCCGGCGTGGAGCCTGTCGGGCTATCTCGACGTGCCGGAGACGCTGATCATGAACAGCGGCCGCCCCGTGCTGCTGCTGCCCAATCCGCCGGTGCCCGACTTCATCGGAAAGCGCGTGCTGCTCGCCTGGAACGACAGCCGCGAGGCCGTGCGCGCCGCATTCGACGCGATGCCCGTGCTGAGCGGCGCCGACAAGGTGCTCATCGCGCAGATCGGGGAGGCGAGCAAGCGCGATACGGCACGGGAGAACTCGGCCCAGGGAATGTGCGGAATGCTGGCGCGGCACGGCGAGAAGACAGAAGTTCTGCCGGCGAAGCCTGCCACGGGCAACATCGGCGCGGCGCTGCTCGAGCTTGCCATGAGCAACAACGCCGATCTGATGGTGATGGGCTGCTACGGGCACTCGCGGCTGCGCGAACTCGTGCTCGGCGGCGCGTCGCGTCACGTCCTGCAGCACGTCCGGGTTCCCGTGCTGATGTCGCATTGATTGCTTAGTGCGGCGCAGTAGCGCCGGGCAGCGTTAGCGGCCTCGTCCGGCAGGGCCGGCCGTAGCGATGGCAAAGAGTGAGCTGGTGGGCAAGGCCGCGGGCGCTCTTTTGTCGGCGCGCTCGCGCACGACCGCCGGGCCGCGTTCGCGGCGTCGGCGCCGTACACCCAATTTCTTGCGTCCCCGGGCGAGCAATCCGATCAGCGATCGGATTGCGGTGACCAGAGGGATTGCCGGGCCGGCATGGGCACATCGGCGGTGGGCGGCTTCTTCGTGTGCCCGACACATTCTGGTCAAGGCCCAGGTTCTCGGCTGCGCCTCGGCCGGGGAAGCAGATTTGGTGGGATCAATCGACCGCGACGACGCTGCGAACCAAGAAGGTGCGCAGGACGCCGTCCTGCTCCTTGAGGGAGATGTACTCGCCGGGAGCGAGCTTGTGCGTCTCGAAGTGATAGCCGGCGTCGTCATGTTTCGCGTCGCCGCGGATATCATAGTGAAACGCCCATGTGCCGCCCG
>CAMDMH010000487.1 GCA_945901835.1 Devosia equisanguinis
TCGCCGCGCTGACAGTAGACATGCTCGTAGAGGAAGTTTGCAGCGCCGAACGCAGGATCGACGTTCGTCACGATGAAGCGAGGGTTCGCCTCGCCTTGTGTCCACTCGGCCTTGCCGATTTCGTCGATGGCCGCGCGGGCTCTGTGTGACAAAGCCGCTCCTTCGATCCACAATGGCTTGCCGGAGTTGGCTGCATGGTAGGTCTCGATTGCGGCGATATCGTCCGCGTGCGCATCGGACTTCCCGATCATCTGCACGCGCTCCGCGGCTCGCATGCCGAGCGACGGCTCCGCAGGCGCGGCGCGCATGGCTTCTGTCTGCGATGGCGTTGCCACCGGATCGACCGCTTGCGCCCACAAAGGGCTCGGCAAGCCGGAACCTGCGAGTACGAGACCTATTGCCAGAGCGGAAACCGCTCCGCTACGAACCACATGCATCTGCAAAACCCTCCCGGCTGCGCGCGGAAACTAGCGCAGGCCCCCGAACATGGAAAGTCGCGAACCGCAGTAAGACTTGCGCGGCAGTGTTCACAAATACGTCAGCGTCGCCGGTCGATGCTACGCGACCGCCGATACGTGTGCAGGTGAGCGCCGAATGGTACGAGGCCGAGGCGCCGGCGCGGGAGCTTCCGCCGCCGGCACTACAACGTCACGTCGTGCGCGGCTCGAGCCCGTATTCCTGCATCTTGCGATAGAGCGTCGAGCGGCCGATGCCGAGGCGCTTGGCGACCTCTGTCATGTGGCCGCGATAGCGTCCGAGCGCGAGACGGATCATGTCGGCCTCGATCTCGTTGAGCGGCCGCACTTCGCCACCGTCGTCGATTGCGGGGATGCCGAGTGCGGTGCCGTTGGCCCCGTCCTTGATCTCGATCGTGCGCGGAACCGTGTCCTCCGCACCCAGCAGCGCCGGGCCCGTGTAGGCGGGTGGCTTCTGGACGACGGACGGCGCGGGCGGAATGGCTGCCGTGAACCCGTCCACCTGGGCCGCGATCTGCGGGAACTCCGCGACCGTGAGCTCTGGCGCATCGGCTAGAACGATCGCGCGGAACATCGCGTTCTCGAGCTGGCGAACGTTGCCGGGCCACGAATAGGCCGAAAGCATGCGGAGCGCTTCGGCGCTGAGTGTCGAGATCCGCTTGCCCTCCTCCGCCGCGAACCGGGCGATGAAGTGCTGGGCGAGTTCTGCCACATCGCCGAGCCGGTCGCGCAGCGGTGGCACCCAGACCGGGAACACGTTGAGGCGGTAGTAGAGGTCCTCGCGGAACTTGCCTTCCTTTACCAGCTGGATCATGTCGCGGTTGGTGGCGGAGATCAGGCGGAAGTTGACCTTGACCGGGCGTTTCGCGCCGACCGGATCGATCTCGCCTTCCTGCAGAGCGCGCAGCAGTTTCACCTGCGCTTCGAGCGGAAGCTCACCGACCTCGTCGAGGAACAGCGTGCCGCCGTCGGCTTCCTGGAACTTGCCGATGCGCCGGTCGGTAGCGCCGGTGAACGCCCCCTTCTCGTGGCCGAACAGGATCGACTCGACCAGATTCTCCGGGATCGCGCCGCAGTTGACGGTGACGAACGGCTTGGAGCGCCGCTCGCTTTCACCCTGGATGGCCCGAGCGATCAGCTCTTTGCCGACGCCGGATTCGCCTTCGATCAGGACGGGAATGTTGGAAGCCGCCGCCCGCTTGCCGAGCGCGATCACCCGATGCATCGCGTCGCCGCGGATGATGAGATCACCGAACGTCAGCATGCCATCGACGCGCTTCTTGATGCGGGTGATCTCGCCGGAGAGCGCCTCGATCTTGAGCGCGGAGCGCATCGAGACCTCGAGCCGTTCCGGGCTCGCGGGCTTCACGACGAAGTCTACCGCACCGGCGCGCATCGCGCCGATGGCGCTGTCGATCGAGCCGTTGGCGGTGAGCACGATGATCGGCGGAACCGAAGCCTTGCCATGCAACTGGGCAAGAACGGCACTACCGTCCGTGCCCGGCATGACGAGATCGAGCAGCACGAGGCTGATCGCCTGGTTGTCCGCTGCCTCGATGATTTGGATGGCCTGCTCGCCGGAGCTGGCCGTCTGGGTCTCGAAACCGAACCGCTTGACGGTCTCTTCGAGAATGCGGCGCTGGGCCGGATCGTCGTCGACGATGAGTACGCGCTTGGGCATATTTACTCTACAGGACGCAAACACAACGCGATCGGCGGAAGGCCCGAAGGGGCCCGGCGCATACACTGTCCGGGAGCCGATCAACTGCGGACAGGGCCAAGGTGCCCTAGAAGGGTAAACGTATCGTTTCGGGACGCGTCGAATTTTGGCTCACCGGCGAGCTTTTGCGGATTGGTTGCTCTGGCAGCCGTTTCAGAACGGGCCGGTCCGCCATCAATGCCAATCCAAGCGGTTGTTCGTGAGCCCGGCCCAATTCGGCCTCGGACGGCGGGGATGGTGTTCGCCCTCGGAAACGTGGAAGTTCCAGCTATCGACTGGACGGTGGCGTCGCGCTCATGCTCCATTCGAAGCCGGATGATCGGTCTCGAAAGCGACGTTCTCTGATGCCGCGGGGCCGCAGCGCGTGGGCGGAAGATCGATGGCCAACGTTCAGCGATCAGCGATTCGGCGATCAGCTTCAGCCCATGGCTCGATTGGTACTGCCGCGATCCTTGCAGCGCTGGTGGTAGCTTCCTCAAGTATTGCCAACGCCGACATGGCCGATTGGGAGCACGACTGGGTGGCGCTCACCGTTGCCCAGAATGGCACCTGGGGTGCCGCGACCAACGCCAATCTGACCCGCGCTATGATGCAGGCGATCAGGGACTGCACGAAAAAGTCCGGTCCCATGGGCAACGACTGCGGCGCTGAAATCACCACCGTGCGCGCGCCGTGGAGCCTTGCTTATGCCTGCGGCGACTACACGTTCATCTCGAACGGCTCGACGGCAGCCGACACCCGCATCGCCGCGATCGAGCGCGCCATCGAGTTGAAGGAGATCGTCGGTCTGACGCTGCCGCCCTGTGCGCTCGTCGTCGCCATAGATCCCGAAGGCCGCATCGTGCCACCCTCGCCTCAGAAGGAAATCCTGTCGATCCCCGTCGGAAGCCGATGAAAACCTCACGTCATTTCAGACCGAAGTGCGTCGTCGGCGCACGATCGTCGGGAACCCTGCATAAAGAGCCGCCGCATGCGCCGCCGATGCGGTCTACTTCTTATGCTGCAATGCAGCTTTCGTTTTCGCGATCAGCTCCGGCGGCGTGACATAGATGTCCGACACCACCTTCTGCACCGTCTCGCCGGGCACTGCGTCGACGTCGAGCTTCAGCTTCGTTGCTTCCGCCTTGAATTGCGGATCGGCCATCGTCGCTGCGAACGCCTTGCGCAGCGCCGCGACGCGATCCGGCGGCGTCTCCGCCGGCAGGATGTAAGGCCGCCCGAACTGGCTCTGACTGAAGAACAGGTTGAGGATCGACCTCTGCTCGTCGGTCTTGGCGAACGAGATCGCCAGCGGCAAGCCGGCTGCGTTCAGCTCGGGATGCCCGGTCGCATGGGTTTGCAGGATCACGCGCATCCGGCTCTTCACCGGCCCTTCCTTGAACCAGTCGCCTTGCGTCACCGAGATCGACGGCCACGCGAGCCCGCATGCGCCCTGCGCTTCGCCCTTGTCGATGGCGAGCGCGATCTCTCGGCTGCCGGCATAGCCCATCACGATACGGAACCGCGCGCCCACGGTGTTGGCGAGGATCTGCGCGTAGTCGGCGGTCGAGCTGGCGTTGCTGGCGGCGAAGATGACCTCCTTCTGCAGGGCTTCCGCGAAGCTCTGAGCGGGCGCGTCGGCACGCGCGATGCAGATATAGACGTCGTTGTTCGCGCTGCCGAGATAGTGGAACTTTGCGGGCTCGTGCTTGACCGGAATTGTACCGAGCAGCGGCTCGAAGATCACGCCGGACTGC
>CAMDMH010000488.1 GCA_945901835.1 Devosia equisanguinis
TGAAGCCGACGGCGAACTGAGGTAAGGGGATAGGTATGCGGGCCACCTCCCCCACAAAGGGGGGGAGGAGAACCGCGAGTCCAATCTGAATATCGAAGCACGAATTGTTTCGTGCTGCCTTACTTCCGCGGCAGGGCGACGACGAGGTCGATCTCGATGCGGGCGCCGGGGGACGAGAGCTGGTTCACGCACAGCGTCGTCGACGCGGGGCGCCAGTCACCGAAATAGGTGTTGAGCACCCGGTGCAGACCGTCGAAGTCGCGCATGTCGGTCAGGTACTTGGTGATCTTGACGACGTCCTTCCAATTCGCTCCGGCTTTGTCGAGAACCATCTTCAGGCTCTCCATCACGAGGTGCGTCTGATCCTCGATCGGGCAGGGGTGGTTGTGCTGGGCGTCGATGTGGGGATGGTCGTGATAGAGCGGCGACGGTGTCGCGCCGGAGACGAACATCAAATCGCACGCGCCGTGTATGCTGACCGCCGGCGCGTAGGGCATCCGGTGGCTTTCCTCGGGCTTGGGCTGAACGACCTCGAGCTTGTGGGACATCGCGTTTCTTCCTTGTCTAGAGATTTGGATCAGTTCGGCCGCCAGCGCGCCAGGCGCTCATCGACCATATCCTGCAATTTGGTGACGACGATGCCAAGCGTGGCCAGTACCACCAGCACGGCGAATACATCCTCGGTGTTGAGCACTTGGCCTGCCAGAAACAGCCGCGCGCCGAGCCCCGTGCGACCCACCACCATTTCAGCCGCTACGACGAGGATGATCGATACGCCGAGGCCGAGGCGGATGCCCGCGAAGATCGAGGGTACCGCGCTCGGGATCAAGACGCGGCGCACGATCTGGCGCTGGTTTGCGCCCAAGTCACGCGCGGCGAGTACGAGGCCCGGATCGCACTGGCGGACGCCCAGTAGCGTATTGATGACCACGGGGAAGAACGCGCCAAGGGCGCTGATCGTCAGCATGAATGGGCCGCCGGTGCCGAGCCAGATCACCAGCAGCGGGATCAGCGTGACCTTGGGAAGGGGGTAGAGTGCGGCAATGAACACGTCGGCGATCGCTGCAACGCGGGGCGAGGTCGCCATCCAGACGCCCATGAGAATGCCAGCGACGACGCCAATCGCGCAGCCGGCAAAGATCCGCCACAGCGTCCAGGCGAGATCGAGCGACAGATTTTCAGCGACGAACAGCTTCACCATCGCGGTGACGATCTGCGACGGCCGCGGCAGATAGAGCGAGTTGACATTGCCCAGCCAGCAGCCCAACTCCCACACGGCGAACACGAGGGCGACCGCGGCCCACCCCATCCAGCGCGCATCTTTCGGGCCAGTTCCGGCGAGGCGCATGGGAGCGCTGCTCGCCGCGTTCTCGGCTCTCGCGGCGCGTTCCAGCGTGCCGTCCGCCATCGTCAGCTTCCTTCGCTGCGCATCGCGCGCTCGACCTCGTCGCGCAACAGACCATAGATCTGCTCGAACAGCGCCACATACTCGGCGTGGCCCGTGGTGGCATGTCCGCGCGGGCGAGGGATATCGACTTTGATTTCCGCTGCGATGCGGCCTGGACGAGCGGTCATCACGAGCACCTTGTCGGCGAGCAGGATCGCTTCCTCGATCGAGTGGGTGACGAGGATCGCGGTCTTGCGCGTGCTTTCGACGAGGCGCGCCAGCTGCTCCTGCAGCACGAGCCGCGTCTGCGCATCCAGCGCGCCGAACGGCTCGTCGAGCAAGAGAACGTCGGGGTTCATGACGAGTGCGCGGGCGAGACCCACGCGCTGACGCATGCCGCCCGACAACTGACGCGGGAGCTTGCTCTCGAAGCCGGCGAGATCGACCGCGGCCAGCGCTTCGCGCACCCGGCGCTGACGCTCGGCCTTCGCGACGCCCGCGAGTTCGAGGCCGAATCCGGCGTTCTCTTCGACCGTCAGCCACGGGAACAGGTTGAACGACTGCCAGACCGTCGCCATCGACGGCGCAGACCGCGCGCTGCCGTCGGGGCCTAGGTAGGCGATGCTGCCCGTGCCCGGCTCGAGGAAGCCGCGCACGATCTGCAGCAACGTGCTCTTGCCGCAGCCGGACGGGCCGATGATGGCCGTCACCTCGCCCGGTGCGAAGGCGCAACTCACGCCTTCGAGCGCGACGACGGGCGTGCCCTGCCTGATGGCCCACGCGAGCCCGAGATCCTTCGCGACGATCGCCACGCCGGACTTGCTCGACGGAGCCGATCGACCGGACGTAGTGGTGGCGTTCATTCCGGTTTCCGACATCAGATGAAGGGGTTCTTCTCGGCGAGGCGCTTGGCGGCCTCACGCGCAGGCGTCAGATCGAAGATCTGGTCCTCCTTGAAGTCGCCGGCCGGCGCGAGCTTCATCTTCTGCCAGAAGCGGCCCTGCTTCATGACGGAAGCAGTGTCGATCGAGCCGTCGTCGTTGAACCAGGTCCAGCGCGGCGCAGCGGCCGTGATGAGCGCCTCGGGCACCTTGGTCGCTTCGTGAATGATCTTGATGACGGCGGGGTCCTTCTCAGCGGCGGCCTTGTTGTAGAGCCGCGCCGCGTGCGTATGCACCATCGCGAACCGCGTGGCGGCGGACATGTTCGCCTTGAGGAACGTCGCGGGCATCGCCCAGCCGGCGAGTTGCATGTTGGGATCGACATCATAACCGGCCTCGATCATCTTGCCGGCGTTGTTGCGTTCCGCGATCATGCCGAGCGGCACGGGAATCTGGGCCACGTCGCACTGGCCGACGCCCATCGCCTTGACGATGTCGGGATAGGTGAGGCCAGGCTGCCAAACGATGTCGGTGACGGGATTGAGGCCGGCTTTTTCCAGCGCGAGACCGATCAGATATTGATCGACGCCGCCGACAGCCTGAAGCAGCGCGCGCTTGCCCTTGAGCATCGCGAACTTCGAGATGCTGGTGACGCCGGCCTTGTAGATATCGTTGCTGACGACGAGCTGCATGGTGCCGGAGCCCGGCTTCTCGACGCCGCGATCGACCGTCAGGCGGAATGGCGCGCCGCGCGCAACCGTGTTGAACAGGCCAGCGTTGGCAGTGGACACCGTGGCGTCGAGCTCGCCTGCCACGAGGGCTGGAATTGCAAGCGCGCCATCCGCGAAGATGCGCGCGTCGACTTCGAGGTTGACCTTGTCGAAAAAGCCACGTGCCTGGGCCAGGAAGATCGGTCCCGACGAGATCAGCGGCACGACGCCGAGACGGATCTTGGCCTTCGGCTCCTGCGCGGATACAAACGGGGCTGGAAATGTCGACATGGCGCCGAGTGCGGCGGCACCGCCCAGCACCTTCCGGCGATCGATACGGCGAATGATCATGTCACCTCTCCCACGGTTTTGCGCAATCGGTCATGCAGGTTAGTGTTTCTTACCTCGCTCGCTCTGTCCAGTGCCGCCATACGCCTCAAACTCGGGCACGTGCCCGGAAATTTTGCTCGGGGCGGCGAACCCCAGGCATGGCGCGGCGAAGGTCTGGGAGAGATGAGGAGGAGGCTTCGATCGAGACGTCTTGCTATGCTCGCCTTGGCGGCGGGGCTGCTGGTCCATTTGGTTTCGGCCGAGGCAGGCGAGCCCAGTTCGCGGCCGGACTGCCGGGGTGCACTCGCTTTCGACGAAAAACCGGCCGCCGCGAGACGCGCGATCCGTGCCTGCAACCTCGAACTCGGGAGTGGCGATCTCAGCGGACACCGCCGGGCAGAACTGCTGATACACCGCGCCACGGCTTACGTGTTTGCACGCGAAGGCGATCGAGCGGCGGCGGATCTCGATGCCGCGGGAACGCTGGCGGCGGCCGATCCCTGGATCGCGCGGATGATCGCTGAGGCCTATGTGCGGCTCGGCCGCTTCGAGGATGCCGAACGTGAATTCGATCGCGCGATCAAGCTCGAACCGCATCCGGCGGCATTCCTGGGGCGGTGC
>CAMDMH010000489.1 GCA_945901835.1 Devosia equisanguinis
CCCGCGCTGCTAACCCGACGGTTGTGCGGAAAGACGAGACGCTGACGCCGTTCGCAAAACCCGACCTACGGCCTCGCGATGACCAGCATCATGATCTTCGACGGCGAATGCGTGCTGTGCAGCCACACGGTGCAGTTCGTGCTGCGCCACGAACGCGACGAAGCGATCCACTTCGCCACGACGCAGTCGGCGGCCGGCCGCGAAATCGCGGAACGAAACGGCATTTCAGTCGCGGATCTCGATCTCACCTTCGTGCTGGTCGAGGCCGGCAAGGCCTGGGCGCGATCGGATGCAGCCCTCCGCGTAGCCCGTCACCTCCGTGCGCCCTGGAACTGACTTGCCCTGCTCCGCGTAATTCCACGCCCTCTGCGAGATACCGCCTATTCGGCCATCGCCCGCCGTCGCTACCGCTTGTTCGGTCGTCGCGACACCTGCTTCCTGCCCGATCCTTCACAGCGCCATCGCTTCTTTGCGTGAGCGCGCGCCGCTGCCCCTTGACACTTGGCCCCCCGCGTTGAGGATGCTGACGACAGTGAAACAACGGAAGATGCCCCGCTCATGCCCAAGAACGTCCACCTCACGCTCGCCTGCGGCGACTACGAAATTCTGCGCGGTCTCATCGACGGCACCACGACGCCCGAGGGCGTGGACCTGACCATCCTCAAGAACATGGACTCCACGACCCGTCACTGGCGCTTTCTGCGCAACGGCGAGTTCGATATAGGCGAGCTGTCCTGCTCGTCCTACATGATGACACGCGACCAGGGCATGGAGATCGACGCGATCCCGGTGTTCCCGCACCGCCGTTTCCGCCACGGCTTCGTCTTCATCAACACGTCCAAGGGCATCAAGAGCCCGAAGGACTTGATCGGCAAGAAGATCGGCGTGAAGTCGTTCCAGGCGACCGCGATCCTCTGGATGAAGGGCATCCTCGAACACGAGTACGGCGTGCCGCACCGCGAGATCGAATGGTTCTCCGACCTCGACGAGGATATCGAGTTCGAGAAGCCGAAGGGCCTGAAGCTGACGCGCCTGCCCGACACAACGTCGGTCGAGAAGGAGTTGGTCGAGGGCCGTCTCGACGCCGTGCTGCACACAGACCTCATCGAGCCGGTGGTCAACAAGGACCCGCGTGTGGCGCGGCTGTTCACCGACCACCACGCCGAGGAAAAGGCGTTCTACAAGAAGACCGGCATGTTCCCGATCATGCACGTGGTCGCCATCCGCCGGCATCTCGTGAAGCAGTATCCGTGGCTGCCGATTAACCTCTATAAGGCTTTCAACGAGTCGAAAGCCGCCGGAATGAAGCGGATGTTCAACCCGCGCGTCGTGCCGCTCGCCTGGTACACCGAGTACTGGGAGGAAGAGCGGGATCTGCTCGGCAACGACCCGTGGGAATACGGCCTGAGCGAGCAGAACCACAAGACACTCGACAACATGATCGGCTACAGCCACGAGCAGGGCCTTATCAAGCGCCGTCTGTCCGTGGACGAAATGTTCCTCGACGTCAGCGAAGGCAAGAAGCGCGGCACGTTCCGCGTTTGATGGCGCACTCGATTTCTATCCGCCCGGTTCTTCTGGGCGGATAGAGCAATGCTGGCGGACTACTTTCCCAAATCCCCGATCAGATCGTTCAAAACTGCGATCACCTTGGCGTTCGCGTTGACGATGCCGTCCGACAACTTCTGCAGTTCGATGCCGGATGCGGGAGAAATCTCGCGATTGAGCCGCGCTGCCTCGCGCAGGAAGTCTGGATCTTTCACCGTCTCGTCGAACGCTTTGCGAATGGCTGCCACCCGGTCCGCAGGTACACCCGGCCCGAACAGCAGCGGATGCCCGATGGCTGCCGGCGCGGACAGCAGATGCAGCGCAGCGCGCTCCTCGGCGTTTCGCGCGAGATCGGTCAGCATCGGCGGCCCCGGAAGGTCTTTCGGTTTGGACAACCCTATCTGCACCAGAACGTTGATCTTCTTCTCTGCGAGCCAACCCGGACGCTCCCTGATCGCTTCCCAATTGGCGCTGCCGCGCGCATCGACCTCGCGCCGCTCCATAGCAAGATCGATTTCCGCGCCGCCCTGATAACCAGCGATCACCTTGAACCTCGTGCCCACGATCTTGTTGAGGATCGCGGGATACTGCGCCGATGCCGATGTGGCACCCGATGCACCGATGGTCACGTCGCGCTTCTTCGCGTCGTCGAGCGAGGCGATGCCGCTCGCGGCCCACGCGAACAGGATGTTCGTTTCCTGCACCGGCGTTCCGATCCAGTGGAAATCGCGCATGTCCGCCTTGAGCGTCGGGTCCTTCAGCGCCTGCTGCAGAGGCAGCCCCTGATGCGGCGCGAGGATCACCGTACCGTCGCGCGCTGCCGCGGAGGCGACGAACAGCGTCGCGCGCACGCTGCCCGCGCCGGTCATCTGCTTGGGGATCATCGTCGGATTGCCGGGAATGTGTTTCGGCATGAACCTCGCGACGAGCCGCGCATCGATATCGTACGCCGCCCCTTGCGTGAGCCCGATCAGCACCTCGATCTGCCGCCCCCGATAGAAGTCGGCGACGGGGTCTGCGCGCACGGCCACCGCGGAAGTGCCGGCTATAATCGATAGGAATAGGAATAGACCGGCCGTTCGCATGCTGCCTCCACGAGTGAAACCATGTTTCACAAGATACCGCAGAGTTGCCTACCTTCGGCGACTGGGCAAGCCGGACAAATTACCGACGGAGCGCAACGCACTGTCGTCATCTTCGACCGCAGTGCGCCACTTGCGCACCAGCGTCGGAGATCCAGCATCAGAAGAGTCCGCAGGACTCGGGGCTCATTGCCAAAGGCATGCCCCCACGCTCACGCCACCACGATCGTGCCTTGCGCGTTGTCGACCATCACGGGCGAGGCGAGATACTCGATGTCAGGCGGCGCAACGTACTTGCCTTCGACGAAAGCTTTCCATTCGGCCGTGTAGAGCCGGTCGGCATCCGCACGCGACGCCCACACGTAGATGCCACCAGCGCGCCGCCCGTCTTCGCTGACGAAGTCGTTCTTGCGCAAAAGCCCAGCCATTCCCTGATACTTCGGCGCCGTCGACTGAAACGTCGCCGACATATCGGCGACGGTGGCTGGCTTCGCGAGATGAAACGTGACGATGGCGACGATCATAGCTGTCTGCCTCGAGCGTTGAGTGGCGTGTGCCTAGACGATTACCAGATGCGCAGCATCCGCACCACGCACCGCCTGCACGGAGATCCCCGTGTCGAGTGTCACCAGCCGACCGCCGTGCTTCACGGCGAGCGCCAGCAGATACACGTCGGTGATTTTCTTGGGGCTGAGGAGGCGGGAGTAGTCGATTGTGCCAGCATCGAGGATCGAGACGTCGTCGGGCCAGAACGCGTGCAGCGGCGGCACCGCCCACGTCCGCAAGTGCAAAGCCGCATCCGCCAAACGCACAGGCCTCGGATAGCTCGCCTGTGAGACGATTCGCAGATAGCCGTTTTCAGTCAGCGGGCAACTCGCCCATCCCTCGCCCTTGTTCGCGCTCCACCACTGCATCGCCCGCGAATGGAATGTGTGCCCGCTGTCGAACAGCGCCAGCAGCACGTTGATGTCCAGCAGCGCGCGCATCCGAATGAAGCCCCAGTTCAAGAACGCCGGGACTTCGTCTTCGGCTCGTCGTCGAAAACGCGCGGCTGATCGCGCTCATGATCCCATGGCGTCGCATCTTCCAGGTCCAGCTCGTCGAGGATGCGGTCGACCGTCTCCTGTGTAACGACGACGCCCTGCCGGTTCGGCAGGGTCGGCCAATCGGTGGCACCGAACGCTGCCTGAGCTTCGGCGAACCCGCCTTCCAGTGGTTGGGTCAGCGCCTTGCGGGCGAGTTCTGAAATCACTTGGCTCATGGTCTTGCCTTCCGCGCGCGCGATGTCCTTCG
>CAMDMH010000490.1 GCA_945901835.1 Devosia equisanguinis
GGCCGGCTGAATAATCGAGGGCTGCGGAGATCGAGGTTCGCCGATAGCGGCTGTACTCCTTGCCCGCGAGTTCGGCCACGAACGCCTCGGCGCTATCCCGGCCGTCGATCACCCGCCAGGGCACGAGGTGGATCTGGATGTCGGGGCCCGCCCATTCCATGTAGGTAATCGCCATGCGACCGTGCTGGCCGGCTCGGATCGCCTTGATGATCTCGGGATCACGCAGGGCGGCGATGTATCCTTCGCGCTGGAGGCGCTGCTCCTCCGGATCCATCGACAGCGAAATGTCGACGGCAAGAACGAGTTCGACATCGACGGCGAGCGGGCCGCCGCCGCCGGTCTGTGCCAGATGCAGTCTCTCAGACGAAACCGGGCGTACCGCGGCGAGGGCGAGGAGGAGCGGAACGGCCAGCGCGAACGCGAGCACGGCCAACCGGCGCAACAGACCCGAGTGGCTCCGCATGTCGACCTCCGTTCGCCGTCACTCCTGGTCACTGCCGCGCGCGCCTCTACTCTGCCGCGGCCCGCACATCGCCCCGCTTGGCGAGATCGGCCAGCACCTCGTCGACGTGCATCACGTCGCAATACTTGTGGTGCATGTCGAACAAGTTGACCTTGTGGGACAACTCGCATCGATCGAAGCAGCACTCCTCGACGGGCACGACGTGGAAGCCGTGGCTGTAGGCGTCGACGGCGCTCGCGCGGACGCAGCCAGATGTGCTGTCGCCGACGATGATCACCGACTGCACACCGAGCATCGTCAGGTGCGCGATCAGCGGCGTGCCGAAGAAGGCGCTGGCGCGCTGCTTGGTGATGACGGTGTCGCCGGGCTGTGGCGCGAACTCCGATTTGATCTCGTACATCGCGGGATCGAGCGGCACGCTTCGGCGGTTGGTGGCGCTGACGCGGCCGGGTTTGGAATTCGTGCGCGCGTCCGAGGTCGTGTAGATGACCGGCAAGCCCGCCTTGCGGGCCGCCGCGAAGACTTTCTGCGTCGGCGGGATCGCATCGTAGCCATGGATGCCGCAGGCCGACGGGAACTCCTTCGTCACTTCCTCTACGGGCTTGGCGCCGCCCTGGTAGACAAGTTCATAAAGATCGATCGCCAGCAGCGCGGGACGAGGACCCACATAGATGTCACGCTTGTAGTGCGAGTAGATGTCCAGCATCGCCTTGGGGATCACGTCCTTCCAGCAATGGTCCTCGAAATCCCTCTCGGCATCCTTGGCCATGTGCGTGCTCCAATTTGAGTTCAGGTGAGTGCTGACGAAAGATAGATACGCCCAGGCTTGGACAGACCTGCGCGGTTCTCCTCCCCTTTGTGGGGGAAGTGGCGCGCAGCGCCGAAGGGGGGCGGCCACGGCGAGGATTTTGCAACTCGAATTTCGAACAGAATTCCCCCCTCCGCCCCTTCGGGGCACCTCCCCCGCAAGGGGGGAGGAAACGCGCCTGCAAGCGAGGTCGGTCACGCGGGATGCATCGGCACCGGCATGAAGCGGAAGCCCTCGCCGTCCTTGACGATGTTACCGATGCCGGGCCAAGGCAGATGGAAGATCATCGCCGGGATCTTCTGCGAGGACAGCATATCGCACATGCGGATACGGCTCGCGGAAGCAGCCTCCGCGTCTGTGTCGAACGAGATCGCCATCTTCGGCCGCCGAAGCAGGATCGAGTGGTGCGCGATATCACCGGTGAAGCACAGCGACTTGCCGCCAGAGCTGATCATGTAGGACATGTGCCCGACGGTATGTCCATGGGAAGCGACGGCCTGGATGCCGGGCAAGATCTCCTGCCCGTCCTTGACCATCACGAGACGGTCCTTGTTCGGCACGAGGTTCTTCAGGACGGTGTTGCGCGAGCTTTCAGCGGGCGTGCCGATCCGCTTCTCGTCGGTCCAGAAATTGAAATCCGCCTCGGTCGTGAAGATCTGCGCATTCGGGAACAGCCGCGTCTTGCCATCCGCGCTCATGATGCCGCCGGCATGATCGATGTGCGGATGCGTGAGCACGATCGCGTCGATGTCCTCGGGCTTGATGCCGGCTTCGGCCAAACTCTTCAGGATGCGCCCCGACGGCAGGGTCGGATTGGGCTTCATCGAGTAGAGGCCCGTGTCGAACATCACGAGCTTGTCGCCGGTGTTGAGCACGAGGATGTTCTGCTCCATCCGAACCGCGTCGGTGGGCAGGAACTCGTCGGCGAGCAGCTTGCGGATGTCCGCGTCGGGCGCGCGCAGGAAGATCTTGCCGGCATCGGGGAAACTCAGCGGGCCGTCGGAGATGACGGTCGCTTCCATCGCCCCGTGCTTGAAGCGGTAGAAGGCCGGCGCGAGTGTACCCAGCATCGGCGCTTTCGCAAAGCCTGCCGCGCTGCCGATCATACTGCCTGCGGCAAGCGTAGCTGCGCCGCTCAGAAGCTGGCGGCGGTCGAATGAAATGCTGTTTCGGCCGATCATCTTTGCTCCACCCATGGAATGTTTCGAGCGGACCATGGCTGGCCCGCTCGCTATTCTGCCCAGGAATTCTCGATTCCGGCAACTGCATATTGAGCAGCCGACGTTCACTTTCCGCCTTGAAACAGCCGCCGGTATCAATGCTCGCCGGAACTCAGAACAAGAACATATCCTCGCTGACGCCATAGGCCGGCCAGTTATTGAGCCACAAAGTAGCGCCCCCTGCACTCACCGATGTCTCGCCCGCCAGATCCGTTGCCACACCGATCGTGAGGTCGGCGAAAGTCAGCCCCTGGCCGCGCAAGTCGATGACGTCCCCGACGCCGAAGTCGGCGACGTAGTCGCCTTCCATACGTCCCCAAGCATCAGTGCCCGACCTCGTGAGATCGACCACGAAAGTATCCGCCCCATCGCCGCCGACATAGATATTCATCCCCGCGCCGCCGATCAAAACATCATCCCCTGCGTCGCCCGAAAAGTCGTCGCCATTGATGCCGCCGACCAGTGTGTCGTTCCCGCCCCCGGCATCGACACGTGCGGAGGTGGCAGACCACAAGTTCACTTCTCCCGTCGAGACGAAATGGTCAGCGTACTCGGTTCCCGTAGTCCAACTGTACCCGGAGCCGCTCGTGATCTCGAGGCCGGTTTGAGATGCGCTCAAATCGACAAAAATTAGATTGCCACTCAGTTCGATCGCTTCTATGCCGGCGAAGTTGGCAGCCGTTGCGGTAGAGTTGCTCGCCAGGCGCACCGTATCGAAACCGTAGCCGCCGTCGAATGTATCGTTGGTATCGCCGACCATCGTATCGTTGCCTGCGCCGGCCGACAGAACGTCTGCCCACCCGTCGGCATTGAACGCGCGGCCGTCTGCGACGAGGAGATCGTTGCCATGTCCACCGGTCAGAGTGTCGTTGCCCTCCCGCCCAACGAGCTGATCATCTGCCCTGGTGCCGAAGAGTGCCTCGGAAGCGGAGGTCCCGGTCAAAGTTACGCCGACCTGAGACACCAACTCTGTCACCGTGTAGACGCCGTCGCTGAATTGGAGCTGTTCGATACCGAGCAGATGATCGCGACCTTCTCCGTCCACGCGCAGATCGGTGATCAGGACGGAACCGTCGGCCGCGGTCTCGAGGCTGCAGTCGTCGAGCCCGCCGCTGAAAACAGCGGTATCCAAGCCTTCGCCGCCGTCCAGGGAATCGTCCCCGCCGAGCCCCGTGAACTGATCATCGAGGCTCGTGCCGCTCAGTACGTCGGCATCAGCCGTGCCGACCAATCTAACTCCGACCGGGGGCAAAAGATCAGCGAGCTGGTACAGGCCATAGCTGAATTGCACGTTCTCCACTCCCAAGAGGAGATCGGTGCCGTCACCGCCCGTGCGTAGATCGATGATCCGAACCCAACCATTGTCGGCCCGTTCGATCTGGTAGTCGGTGCGTACGCCTACGAACACCGCGGTGTCAGTTCCTTCGCC
>CAMDMH010000491.1 GCA_945901835.1 Devosia equisanguinis
TGCCGGCATCGCGGATGATCGCCCCGTAGCGCTCGATCCCATCCTTGATCAACGCCGCGAACTCCGCAGGACTCCCGCCGATCACCGTGAGCCCGACCGCATCGAGACGCGCCCGCACCTCGGCCCCGCCCAGCGCCTTCACGATCTCCGCATTGAGCCGCGCCGTAACATCCGCCGGCATCTTCGCGGGCCCCAGCACGCCGAACCATGACGATGGCTTCACGAACGCCGGAATAACCTCGGTCATCGAGCGCACGTCCGGCAGGCGCGCATAGCGCTGCGGTTCCAGCACTGCGAGGATCTTGACGTGTCCCGCCTTCGCCGGCTCGAGCGCATTCGACACCGAGATGAAAGTCATCGGGATATGCCCGCCGATCGTGTCCTGCATGGCAGGCTCGACGCCGCGATAAGCAACGTGCGCCAAATTCACTCCGGCGGTCTTGTTGAACATCTCCCCCATCAGGTGGAACACCGAGCCCGCGCCCGAGCTGCCGAACGACATCTGCCCCGGCCGCTCTTTCGCATAAGCCACGAGGTCCTCGACCGAACCGACCGGCAGCTTGCCGTGTACGACGAGGCTAGTCACCGGCTCGACAGCCGCCGCTACCGGCGTGAAGTCGGCAATCGGATCATATGGCAGCGCCTTCATCAGATGCACCGCCGTCACGTGCGTGCCGGCCGTCCCCATCAGCAGCGTGTGACCGTCAGGTGTGGCACGCGCAACGGCACTCGCAGCGATCGTCCCGTTTGCCCCTGTCCGGTTCTCGACCACGACCGTCTGTCCCAGCGCATCGGCGAGTTTCGCCGAGACGATCCGGGCCACCAGATCGACCGCCGGGCCCGGCGGGAACGGCACCACCATTGTGATCGAACGCGAGGGCCACACCTGCGCAAGAGCGCTCGATGCGGTAGTCGCCAGAACTCCAAAAGCGGCCAAAAGTCCGGCTGCACGTCGCATAGGTCCCCCCGAATTTTCTTGCTGCGACGGTATCGGCCGCGCATGCCACCGTCAAACCGCGAACGGGTGCCCAAACACCACTCATCCCGACTGTGGCCCCCCGCCCCGGGCCATGCTAAAGCACGGCCGAAGTCGTTTGATCGTATGCCTGATGGAACAGTTTCCTGCCTTGCAACGGAGCCCGCCTGCAATGTCGATCCGCCCCCCGAAGGAATGCATCGACCTCTCCCAGGTGCGTGTCGAGATCGACCGTGTCGACAATGCGCTGATCGATCTCATCGCGGAGCGCTTCGGCTATGTCGAGCGCGCGTGGCAGATCAAGCTCGGGCTCGGCCAGGAAGCGAACGTGCCCTGGCGCAATCAGCAGGTGATCGACAAGGTTCGGGCCCGCGCCGAAGCCAAGGGCCTGCCCCCTGATCTCGCCGAGGCGCTGTGGCGGCAGATGATCGGCTGGTTCATCCAGTACGAGGAAGAGAAGCTCAACAACGAGATCGACGCGAAGAAGAAGTAGTTGCCACCATCCTCTCTCAGCCCTCGCACCGCACCGTCGAACCTGGATCGCTCCATGCCCGCACGTTTGCGCCATCTGATGACCGCGGCCCTGACCGCAATGTTACTCGTACCCATCGGTCACGCCATGTCTCAACAGCCAGCCAAGAATTCTACCAGCAGCAGTAGCCCGCGCACGATGACTGCAGCCGAGGCCCACGCCGCCGCGCAGTCCGGCGACGTCGTGTTGATCGACATCCGCACGCCCGCGGAATGGCGCGAGACCGGCATTCCCGCTGCCGCTCACGCCATCGACATGTACGAGGGCCCCAAGGATTTCACGGATAAATTGCTCCAGACCGTAGGTGGCGATCCCACCCGCCGCGTCGCCCTCATCTGCCGCACTGGAAACCGCTCGGCCACGCTGCAGGCGCATCTCGCCAAGGCGGGCTTCACCAATGTCGTCGACGTCGCCGAAGGCGTCGCCGGCGGCCGCTTCGGACAGGGCTAGTTGAAGCACGGGCTTCCCACGCGCCCCGGCACCATGGCGAGCACGCCCGTCGCTCCCCTATCGAAAGCGCCCCCGAAGTGACAGGACTCCAGCCCTTCGACCCAGCCGCCCTCGTGGTGATCGCACTGCTCAATCCCGCGGTGGCGATCATCGGCTTCTTGATGGGCCGCGCGGCCGACCAGCCACAGAAGATCGTGGTCGCAGCATTCTCAGCGGCGCTCGCCGGCGCCGTCCTGATCTGGATCGGCGCCTACTTCAAAATCGTTCCGGTCCGCGGCAGCGGAACCGAGGCGGGCCTGCTCGTGATGCACATGATCGTAGGCTTGGCATGGGCGACGCTCGGCTATGTCGCCGGCCGCTGGCGCAAAAAGTAGTTCTCTCCACACACTGCAATCCCGGACGATGGTCACGACATGAAACTCCTTAGCACTCTCGGCGTGATCGGCGTTTTGCGGGTCGTCATGCCCGAGTGGGAAAAGGCCAAGGGCGTCACCGTCGATGCCTCCTACGACCCGACCGCCTTGATGCTCGAGCCGATCGCTGCCGGGGCGAAGGCCGACGCCGTGTTTCTCACCTCGGCCGGCGTCGACAGGCTTATCGCCCTGGGCGTGCTGAAGGCCGGCGGCCGCGTCGACGTCGCCCGCTCCCTCGTCGGCCTTGCGGTCCCGGCTGGCGCGCCCCGTCCCGATGTTTCTACGGTGGAAGCCACCAAGCAAACCCTGCTCGCCGCCCGCTCCGTCGTCTACTCGAAGAAGGGCCAGAGCGGCATCTTCTTCGCGGGCCTGATCGAGCGCCTCGGCATCGCGGCGGAGGTCAACGCCAAGGCCACCATCGTCGAAGCCGGCACGACCGCCGATGGCCTGATCGATGGCCGCGGCGACCTTGCCGTGCAACAGGTCAGCGAGCTGATGCTGGTGGAGGGCGTCGACATCGTTGGCGCGCTCCCCGCCGAAATCCAGGACGACCTCGTATTTTCAGGCGGCATCTTCGCTGGCGCCGCCCAACCCGGCCTCGCCGCGAGCCTGATCGCCGCCATGGCCGATCCCGGCCGCACCGCCCTCTACACCCAGAAGGGCCTCGAAGCGCTGAACCGCGGATGAACCATCCCGAAACGGCTCCGGCGGTTCCAATGCCAGCTCCGCCGGGAAAGCAGTGTGGCACCGGCGCACATCGAGCCCTGTTGCAGTGCCCGCCGAAACATGCCATTGCAGACCCGTTCGCGAACAACCGGACACGCACGAGTTGCATGCTCCGTCGATGAACCCAGTGCTGCCGTAGCTCAGTGGTAGAGCACTCCCTTGGTAAGGGAGAGGTCGTGAGTTCAATCCTCACTGGCAGCACCAGCTCCCCCCCTGCAAACAAAGCATTTTTCAGCCGGATCAAGGCCTTTCAGGCCAGATTCGGGAGCGTGAATGTGTCGTGCACGAGCAGGGAACAGTAAGGCACCGCTCCCCTTCAGGTGCACAACAGCTGCACAACGCTACCGGCGCGCCACCGAAGCTAGACAAGTCGGTCAAGGTCAGCACCGCAGCCGACGGCTGCATTCTGATGCAGCCCGTCGTTCGTTGAGAGGACGGAGAGCTCGAGAGGCAGAAGCTGGCAATCGTCGTCGCGCTTGCGGCGGGTGAACTCAGAGCGGCGACGGAACTGAATGGGCGATAAGCACGATGTGCACTATGTGTCGGTGCTCCCGCCGGAACTCGCGGAGAACATCTGCCACATCAGTTACGGCGACGACGGCAAAGTTATCATTCAGCGGAGTGCAGCCCTCTCATCGAACAAACCGTTGTTAGCTGCATGAGAGAGAAACCCATCAATATGGGCTAATTAGCAGTCGACGACAGTTAGAGGCTTCGTCGGCGCAATGTTTGAGATCGCAGCAATCTGCGATCGGATTTCGTCGCTGAGCATTCTTGGCTGTGGGCGGCGACTCGCAATCACGGG
>CAMDMH010000492.1 GCA_945901835.1 Devosia equisanguinis
TCTTATGCGAGCCAGATGTTTCGTCTGGGGCGCCTCAGCGACAATGCCGAAATTCCGATGTGGATGCCGCACAGCACGGTTGCGATCGGATTTGCGATGCTGGCAATCGTAGCCGTGTGGCAAGCGGTCGGGGATCTCCGGCGCCGTGACGCCGCGGTTTCAGAACAGCCGGAGAGCCTGAGCACTGAGAGGGCCTCGCCGTGACATTCTCGTTGGTGTTGGTGCCGATCTTTCTCCTGTTGATCGGTTTCCCGATTTTCCTCGTCTTGCTGTCGGCTGTCTCGGTCGCGCTCGTGTTCTTCATGAACGTGCCGCTCACCGTACTGCATCAGAATCTATTCGGTTCGGTCTATTCCTTCACGTTGCTGTCGATCCCGTTTTTCATTTATGCAGGCGAGCTGATGGGCCGCGGCAGCGTTGCTCAGCGGCTCGTCAATGTCGTGCAGGAAGGCATGGGTGCGACCCGCGGTAGCCTCGGCGTGACGACGGTCGGCACCTCGGCGATTTTCGGCGCAATCTCCGGAGTCAGCTCTGCCTGCGTTGCAACGATCGGCAAGATCATGCACCCGGCGATGCGAGCCAAAGGCTATCCGGAGCACTTCTCTGCGGGGCTGGTGACTGCCGTCGGCGCCATCGACATCATCATACCCCCCAGCGTGCCGCTCATCATCTACGGCGCAGCGGCATCGGAATCCGTCCCCCGGCTCTATGCAGCAGGCTTCTTGCCGGGCCTACTACTGGCGCTCATGCTGTCGGCCTATGTGATCTGGACCGCGCGCCGTAACGGCTTCGGCGATAGTCCGCCGTTCAACCTACGCCGCTTCGCCTCGGCGATCGGTAAAGGGATTTGGGCGCTGGGCATGCCGTTCATCATCCTGGGCGGCATCTACGGCGGTGTGTTTTCGCCCACCGAGGCTGCCGCAGTCGCCTGCGTATACGCGGCCTTCGTGACGACCGTCATCTACCGCGAGCTCGGCTGGCGCGACGTGCTGGCCTCCGCCGAGGCCACGGCGCTGTTCTCCGCGCAGATCCTGGTGGTGGTCGCGTGTGCCAGCGTGTTCGCGTGGCTCCTGACCGTGAACCAGGTGCCGGCGGCTATCGTCACCTGGCTCGACGCCCTGCAGATCCCCGCGTGGCTGCTGCTGATCGTGATCAACATCATCCTTCTGATTGCCGGATGTTTCATAGATCCGATCTCGGCGATCCTGCTGCTGACGCCGCTGCTCGTGCCGGTCGTGAAGGCCGCCGGCATCGACACCGTGCACTTCGGCATCATCATGACGATGAACCTGGCGATCGGGCTGTTCAGTCCGCCGTTCGGCATGAACATCTTCGTGGCGCAGTCGGTCTTGGGATTGCCGCTGAACCAGATCTACCGAGGGATCATGCCGTTCCTGGTGATCTACCTGATCGTGCTCGTGCTGATCACGTTCGTGCCCCAGATTTCCCTGCTCGGCCCTCGCTTGTTGATGGGGTCATGACGAGAAACGGGCCGGATGATAGCTCATCCGGCCCGCGATGTTTTCAAGTACTGCAGTAGCCGTTATTCAGCGGCGTTCTTCAGTAGCGGTCCCGCGTTGCGAACGTCGGTGTCGACGTGAGGCACGAACGACTCGAAGTTTTTGTGGAAATCGGCGACGAGGCGGCGCGATGTGGTGTCGAACGCTGCCTGATCGGACCATCCGTCACGCGGGTTGAGCAGCTTCGTATCGACACCCGGCACTTCGGTCGGAACCTGGAACCCGAAATAGGGATCGGTGCGCATCGGCATGTTCTTGAGCTGCCCGGAGAGAGCCGCATCGAGCAGCGCACGGGTGGCCTTGATCGGCATGCGGCTGCCGACGCCGTAACCACCGCTGGTCCACCCGGTGTTGACGAGCCAGCAGTCGACGTTGTGCTTGGCGATCAGGTTCTTGAGCATGTTGCCGTAGACGCTGGGATGCAGCGGCAGGAACGGATGGCCAAAGCAGGTCGAGAAGGTCGACTCTACCGCGCTCGTCATGCCCTTCTCCGTGCCGGCGACCTTCGCGGTATAGCCGGACAGGAAGTGGTACATGGCCTGGCTCGGGTTGAGCTTGGCGATCGGCGGCATCACGCCGAACGCATCGGCCGTCAGCATCACGAGGTTCTTCGGCTGACCGGCGATTCCGGAGACGTCGGTATCCGGGATCCACTCGGCCGGGTAGGCGGAACGGGTGTTCTCGGTCAGCGACTGGTCGTCGTAGTCCGGGTCGGCAGCATCGCCCTTGAGAACGACGTTCTCCAGAATCGCGCCGAAGCGGTTGGTGGCGGCCCAGATCAGCGGCTCGCTCTCTTCGCGCAGGTTGACGCACTTGGCGTAGCAGCCGCCTTCGAAGTTGAAGACACCCTTGGACGACCAGCCATGCTCGTCGTCGCCTATCAGCGTGCGCTTCGGGTCAGCGGAAAGCGTGGTCTTGCCCGTCCCGGAAAGCCCGAAGAAGAGCGCGCTGTCGCCGCCCTTGCCGTAGTTGGCCGAGCAGTGCATCGGCAGGACGTCACGTGCCGGCATGGCCCAGTTCATGAACGTGAACGCCGACTTCTTGATCTCACCGGCATAGGAGGTGCCGCCGATCAGCACGAGGTTGCGCTTGAAGTCGATCGCGATGACCGTTCCGGAGCGGCAGCCGTGACGTTTCGGGTCTGCACGGAAGCTCGGCAGGCTGACGATGGTGACGTCCGGCTTGTAGCCGATCAGCTGCTGCATCGACGGACGGCGGAGCAAGTGGCGGATGAACACGGCGTGCCATGCGTACTCGCACATGATGCGCGTATTGTAGCGGTACTCCGGATCGGCGCCGACGTGCAGGTCCTGAACATACAGCTCGAGGTTCTTTGCGTGCGCCTTGAAGTCCTCGAGCAGCACTTCGAAGTGAGCGCGGGACATCGAGAAATTGTTGTCCCACCAGACTTTGCCTTCGGTGAGTTCGTCGCGAACCGTGAACTTGTCCTTGACCGAGCGGCCGGTGTGCTCGCCGGTGACAGCCATCAGCGCCCCGGTGGAGGCAAAACGAGCCTCGCCCCGACGGATCGAACTCTCGATCAGCTGAACGGGAGAATTGTTGAGGTGGACCTTGGCGGCCGCGCTCAGCGGGAAAGTTTCGGTGCTCATCGCTGTTCCGGGTTTGATGGCAATATCGAAGGCTGAGAAACACAGGCGTCGAGCCGCTGACGAGCGATGAACATGCGGTCGAACCGCAGCCACTTCGACCGCCTTCGCTACTGATCTGGAGCATCACCCGGCCGGATGCAATCGCATTTGCGACAATCCCTTCGGGAGAGTATGCTCCGGAATCAAAAGACTAGAACAGCTTAATTCCATCGTTCGATCGCCGGGGGCGATCGCGTACGATCGGATACTGCACTAGAGGAACGATGCCCATCAAAGCCGGAGCATGCACGAAGCGCGCCGCCGACAGAGCCCGCATAAAAATCAGTCGTCACTGTTCAAGGCAAGCGGAAAGTCGCGGTCCAATCGTCGCGTTTGATAATCGGGTTAAGCGAAGGTCTAGCATTCGTATCGTCTGCCTCAAGAATAGGCGGCATCCCAGACAGACAAGCGTCAGTTGCCGCTACCGCATCGAGGCTCGGCACTATTGGCGCAGTCGTCTGCATCACAGTTGGCGAGGTAACTTATGCTGCGTCGCACGCAGAAATGGCGCGGTGCAGCAATATAGATTAACCAGTTGATCTTGATCGCACCGCTCGGGTTATGTCGACCAATTCCGCCCGCGCGCCTTCCGTTGTGGTGATGCGCTGCGAGAAAGGAATGCGAACGGCGTGCTGCCCATCAGTTAGCCTGTTCTATTCGCCATAATCCTCTGCTCGGCGGCCCCGTTGCAACGCGATGCGCGTCGTCGGCCGGGTTGACGGCGAGGCGTTG
>CAMDMH010000493.1 GCA_945901835.1 Devosia equisanguinis
CTTCCCCGCCATCGGCACCTATTGGACGGCAGCCGACGTCGCCATCCAGCACGTCGCCAAGGAACTCGGCGGCTTCGACAAGCTGAAGGGCAAGAAGATCAGCCTCGTCTACCACGACAGCCCCTACGGCAAGGAGCCGATCGCCCTGCTCGAAGCGCGCGCGAAGATGCACCACTTCCAGTTCAAGCCGATCCCGGTCACCCATCCCGGCGTCGAGCAGAAATCGCAGTGGCTTTCGATCCGGCAGGACCGTCCGGACTACGTGCTGCTGTGGGGCTGGGGCGTGATGAACTCGACCTCGATCAACGAGGCCGCTGCCGTCGCCTTCCCGCGCGACAAGATCATCGGTGTGTGGTGGTCTGGCGCGGAGCCCGACGTGACGCCCGCCGGCGACAAGGCTGCCGGCTACAAGGCGCTTCTGCTGCAGCATCCCGCGGGCAAATTCGGCGTCCACGCCGACATCGAAAAGCACGTCGTCGCCAAGGGCAAGACCCAGGCGAAGGCCGACGAAGTCGGCCAGGTCCTTTATAATCGCGGCCTGATCAATTCCGTGCTCGGCACCGAGGCGATCCGCACCGCCATGAAGAAGTTCGGCAACAAACCGATGACCGGCGAGCAAGTCCGCTGGGGCTTCGAAAACCTCGAGCTGACAGCTGCCCGCATCAAGGAACTCGGCATCGAAGGCATGCTGCTGCCCGTCAAGTTCTCGTGCGCGGACCATGAGGGCAATTCGCGTCAGGCCCGCGTCCACCAGTGGGACGGCAAGGCCTGGAAGATCATCTCCGACTGGTACACCGCCGACGACAAGGTGCTGGCGCCGATGGTCAAGGACACCGCCGCCAAGTACGCCGCGGAAAAGAAGATCACCCCGCGCGACTGCTCGAAGGAACAGTGAGACTGTTCCCTCTCCCCATGCCTTCTATGGGATGGGGAGAGGGAGAAGTGCGCGATTCCCACGATCGCAAGGTGCCCCATGACATCATCACCCTCATCGCCAACCCCACCCATCCTCTCCGTCAACAACATCGAGGTGATCTACGATCACGTGATCCTCGTGTTGAAGGCCGTCTCGCTCACGGTGCCGGTGGGCGGCATCGTCGCCATTCTCGGCGCGAACGGCGCCGGCAAATCGACGACGCTGAAGTCGATCTCCAACCTGCTCAAGACCGAGCGCGGCGAGGTCACGAAGGGCTCTATCGAGTTCAAAGGCGAGCGCATCGACACGCTGACGCCGAGCGATCTCGTCAAGCGCGGCTGCATCCAGGTGATGGAAGGCCGCCACTGCTTCGGCCATCTCACCATCGAGGAGAACCTACTGACCGGCGCGTTCACGCGCCGCGACGGCAACGCCGCAATCAAAGCCGATCTCGATCGCGTCTACACCTACTTCCCGCGGCTGAAGGAACGCCGCACCAGCCAGGCAGGCTATACCTCCGGTGGCGAGCAGCAGATGTGCGCAATCGGCCGCGCATTGATGAGCCGCCCTTCGATGATCCTGCTCGACGAGCCTTCGATGGGCCTCGCCCCGCAGATCGTCGCGCAGATCTTCGAGATCGTGAACGACATCAACAAGAAGGACGGCGTCAGCTTCCTGCTCGCCGAGCAGAACACCAACGTCGCACTGAAATACGCCACATACGGCTACATCCTCGAGACCGGCCGCATCGTGATGGACGGCACAGCGAAGGCGCTGCGCGAGAACGAGGACGTGAAGGAGTTCTATCTCGGTGCCGGCGGCGGCGATCGCCAGAGCTTCCGCGAGGGCAAGAGCTACAAGCGCCGCAAACGCTGGCTCGCGTAAGGCCGCGCGAGCGCACGCCTCTACCGCCGCGCGCTCGACGTGGTCGTCGTCGTGGTGAAGTGCTGCGACCCCACACGCTCGGTCGGCCCCAACGCCATCCACTGCATCGGGTTGGCGAACGACTGCCGCATCACGAACCGATAGCCGGTCTCGTGCCATAGCCTGATCCGGTTGTCGGTGTTGTCGAGGATGAGGTCGCCGCGATCCGACCGGACCGTCAAAACGGCGTGCCCCTCGTTCTTCCCATCGACGACGATGGTCAGCAGCAAGGCGCCCGCGGGCCATCCCTGCCGGATCAGCAGATGCCGCTTCAGGAGCGCATAGTCTTCGCAGTCCCCACGCCCGCTCGTCGGCAGCGACCACAATTCGGCGACGCCGTGGTTGATCTGATCGGAGGCCGGCGAGATCAGCGTATTGACGCGCGTGTTGATCCCCTCGATCCGTGCCCAGTTCCGGTCATCGAGGACGACACGATTGTCGGCGATGCTGCCCGCCGCGCACTCGGACGGCATCCGCGAGCAATAGTCGAGGAACGCCTGCGGCGCCGGCAACGTGCCGTGAACCACCATGGCCTTCGGCATCGCCGGATCTCCCGCCGCAGCCTCACGGCTCGCCACCCCGGCGAAGGTGAGCAGCGATGCGACGGCAACCGCAAATGACACCGAACGCCTGTAAGCACTACGCATGCACAATTCGCGAGCAGAGCCCGCGCCCCTAAAAGCTGTCGAGAAGCTGTTCAGCCGGCACGCGTTACAAATCTTCGCCGGCAACCCCTACAGGTGAAGACGCGCCGCTCGATCATCCGGTTCCAATCTACTACCGATCGCAGCGGGTTGGCTTCGCATGACTGATCCGCGTGTCTCGCTATTGACACTCCGCTATTGGCAAAACGAATTCCGCCGCCGGTACTTCATGTCGAGATGGAAATGATCTTGATGCGCCTCGTTCGCCTCTGGCCCGAGCACCGTACCGAACACCGTGCAGGCACTCGCGTGCACACTGCGCAGGAATTCCGCTTCCGGTCCCTTCGGGCCCGCGCTCGAGCCCGGCGCAGCAGGAATCGCCTTCGCCTTTGGAGCCGCCGCCCCACCTGCGGCTTGAACTCCGAGCCCCATGCGCCCTTGACCGACCGGCGCCGCCTTGCCGTCTGTCTTGGCCGCTCCCGCAGTCTCGACCGGCGCGGCCTGAGTGCTGCGCGCCGTCGGCCCCCATCCCCCCAGCACGTTCACCATCCGACCGTCCGTCAGCCTGAAACCCGACAGATCCAGCGCATTGGCCAGTGCGTGCTCACTGAGTGGCGCTTGTTTCTGGCCGTAGCGATTGCGGCAGTCGTACGAGGTCGCGATCGTCACGCGAGCAACCTGAGCACCGAAGTGCTTCAAGGCAGCGGGTTGCACGTGCTGAACCATCCAGCGCGAAAGTGCTGCCGCCGTCGCACAGTTGGTCGTCGCCGGTGGAACGAGAGCTACCTTGGCAGCCCCCGCCCCCACCGAACTCAATGTGATCGGGCCTGGCGCCCCGCACGTCATCGCGCGCATGGGTGGAGCCACGCTCCATTCGGCCGCGACGTTGCCCATGAGTGCGGTACATTCCTCGCGCGCCGCTCTGGTCTCGCCTTCGCTCCATGCCGTGTTGGTGCCGACTGATGCCGGAACATTTGGCTGATGTGTCGGCAACACGTTGGCTTCGGCCGCCTTATCCTGCGGTTTGCCCTCGGTTGCCTGCCGCGAACGGCGCTGCTTTTCTTTCGGCACAGCCGCGCCGTCGACCTCCCCAGCCGGAAACAACTCGCCCGCCCCCGTCGCCGCATGTGCCAAGGCAATAGAATTCGCGGACGCGTCGGAAGGCATTGCTCGATGAGCGGCGACCTCACGCGATGCAGGCTCGACCGGTGCCGCAGGACGAACCGCTGCCGCGCGATCACATCGCTGACGACCGCACCGACCAGGCCACCGATCGCGAGCCAGTTGAGCGTTGCCGCCGCACGCGTTGCAGCTTGCGAGCCGGCATGTCGAACCGGTGGCTTTTCGTCGCTCATGCACATCCTCCGACACCAACCACATCGGTCCACCCGCGGGCATGCCCCACCATTGGT
>CAMDMH010000494.1 GCA_945901835.1 Devosia equisanguinis
CCCGCTGCCTGCTGCCCCGCCTGCGGTACCGCCTGCGCCGTACTCTGCTGCGGCCGCGGCGGTGACGCACTGCGCGGCCCGCTCATCGGCGCCCCCGGCCTCGCATCGCGCGGCGCACCGGCACTTCCACGTGTGTCGAGCGCGCCCGACTTCATCGTCAGCGCGATGCGCTTACGCGGCGCATCGACTTCCTTGACGCGGACCTTCACCACGTCGCCCGCCTTCACCACCTCGCGCGGATCGCTCACGAACCGGTCCGCCATCTCCGAGATGTGCACGAGTCCGTCCTGGTGCACGCCGATATCGACGAAAGCGCCGAAATTCGTGACGTTCGTGACCACACCTTCGAGCGCCATACCCGGCTGGAGATCGCTGATCTTCTCGACGCCATCCATGAACGCGGCGGTCTTGAATTCCGGCCGCGGATCACGCCCGGGCTTTTCCAGCTCCGAAAGGATATCGGCGATCGTCGGCACGCCGAACTGCGCATCCGCGAACTGCTGCGGCTTGACCGACTTCAGGAATCCGCGATCCCCGATGATGGACTTGACCGGACGTTTCGCCGTCTCCGCGATCCGCTCCACGAGATCGTACGCTTCCGGATGCACCGCAGAGCCGTCGAGCGGATTCTTGCCGTCCATGATACGCAGAAATCCGGCCGCCTGCTCAAACGCCTTCGGCCCGAGCCGTGGCACCTTCTTCAAAGCAGCCCGCGACTTGAACGCGCCGTTCTCGTCGCGGTAGGCCACGATATTGCTGGCGATCGTCGCATTCAAACCGGCCACCCGCGCGAGCAGCGGCGCCGACGCCGTGTTCACGTCGACGCCGACGGAGTTCACGCAGTCTTCCACCACGGCATCGAGCGACTTCGCCAGTGCGTTCTGGTCGACGTCGTGCTGATACTGCCCGACACCGATGGACTTCGGCTCGATCTTGACGAGTTCCGCCAGCGGATCCTGCAGCCGCCGCGCGATTGAAACAGCGCCCCGCAGCGACACGTCGAGATCCGGAAACTCCTTCGCCGCCAACTCCGACGCCGAATAGATCGATGCCCCCGCTTCCGACACCATCACCTTGGTGAGCCCTAGCTGCGGCATCTTCTTCATCAACTCGCCGACCAGCTTGTCGGTCTCTCGCGAGGCCGTGCCGTTGCCGATCGCGACGATCTCGACCTTGTGCTTGGCCGACAGCGTCGCGAGCGTGGCGAGCGATCCGTTCCAATCCTTCCGCGGCTCGTGCGGATAGATCGTGGTCGTATCGAGAACCTTCCCGGTGGCATCGACGACCGCGATCTTGCAGCCCGTCCGAATGCCGGGATCGAGGCCCAGCGTCACCTTGTGGCCGGCCGGTGCGGACAGCAACAGGTCCTTCAGGTTCTTCGCGAACACCGAGATCGCCTCGCCGTCCGCGTGATCCTTGGCACGAGACGAGCAGTCCCCCGACAGCGAGATATGCAGACGCGCCTTCCACGCGAGCCGCACGGCCTCCATCAGCCACTTGTCGGACGGCCGGCCCTTGGCCTCGATGCCGAACGAACGCGCGATTCGCCCTTCCGCGGGATGCGACTTGCCTTCTTCACCGACGACATCGATCTCGAGATCCAGAATGCCCTCGTTGCGCCCGCGCATCAGCGCCAAAGCACGATGCGACGGCAGGTCCTTCAGCTTCTGCGTGAAATCGAAATAGTCGGAGAACTTCGCACCCTCCGATTCCTTGCCCTTGATCACCTTCGAGACGATCACGCCATCCGACCACAGCATCTCCCTGAGATCGCCGACGATCTTCGGCGTTTCGGTGATCCGCTCGATGACGATCGACCGCGCGCCTTCCAGCGCCGCCTTCACGTCCTCCACGCCCTTGCCCGCGTCGATGAACTTCTGAGCTTCCGCTTCGGGATTGAGAGAGGGCGAGGCCAGCAGCGCGTCCGCGAGCGGCTCGAGCCCCGCCTCGCGCGCGATCTGCGCCTTCGTCCGCCGCTTCGGCTTATAGGGCGCATAGAGGTCTTCGAGCACGGTCCGTGTCTCGGCGTCGTGGATCTGCTTCGACAATTCAGGTGTCAGCTTGCCCTGCTCCTGGATCGTCTTGAGCACGGTGACGCGCCGCTCTTCCAGATCACGCAGGGCCGACAGCCGCGTCTCCAGCGTGCGCAACTGCGTGTCGTCGAGTCCGCCGGTCTTCTCCTTGCGGTAACGCGCGATGAACGGCACCGTCGCGCCCTCGTCGAGCAGCGCCACCGCCGCCGCGACCTGCTCGCCCTTGCAGTTGATCTCAGCCGCAATCCGCGCGTTGATCCTGTCCATATCGTCTCCTGAAGGCAGTGCCCGTGTCAGACCGGGAGGGGCCGTCACCCCGAAGCGTGACTCGCGCCGGAGGCTATCATCAGCCCGAGTGGCGCCAAAGTCCGGTCTCGCCACAATCCCCCAATCTTGAGCTTGAGGTGTCGCGCTGAGGGTGTTGCGCTCAATCCGCACCGGGCAGTTGTCCCCGTAGCACAGCCTTGTGCCAATCATCGCGACTGCTAATGTCCCGAGGACATTATCTATCGATTGTGGCGTGCAGGGGATTGGCTCAGATGAACGAGTGGCTGAAGTGGCATCTCGACGCGCGCACCGGCCCCAAGCGTATCCTCGCGCTCGACGGCGGCGGCGTCCGTGGGCTGATTACGTTGGGCATCCTGAAGCGGATCGAGGACACACTCAAGGTCCGGCTACCGAACCCCGAAGCCTTCCGCCTCGCCCACTACTTCGACCTGATCGCAGGCACCTCGACCGGTTCCATCATCGCCACCGCCCTCGCCCTCGGTTGGACCGTCGACGAAGTCAAGAAACTCTATGACGAAGTGTGTCCGATCGCCTTCAAGGTACGCGCCCGCGGGATATTCAAACCCGTGTTCGACCACCTCACCATCGAAAAGAAGCTCAAGGAAGTCCTCGGCGCCGAGCAACTCCAATCCGACAAGTTGCTGACCGGGCTGATGATCTGCGCCAAGCGCATCGATACGGGCAGCCCCTGGGTGCTCACCAACAACCCCGCCTCGAAATACTGGAACAGCGACGACAAGAGCCACAAGCCCAATAAGGAATACGAACTCTGGATGCTCATCCGGGCCAGCGCCGCCGCTCCGCTCTATTTCGAACCCATCGAAGTGACGATAACCGAGAAGGGCGAAGTCTATAACGAGCAGAAGGGCCTGTTCATCGACGGCGGCGTCGGCGGCTTCAACAACCCGAGCCTTCAGGCGTTGAAGGTCGCGACGCTGCCCTCCTGCGGCTATAATTGGAAGACCGGACGCGATAGCCTCTCCATCGTCTCTGTCGGCACTGGCTGGTGGCGCGCACGCCGCGATGTGAAATTCCTCAACAGCTTGTGGAACTGGCAGAAAGCCACCGAAGCACTCGCCGCCATGATCCAGGACACGGTGCTGCACAACATCACCGCGATGCAGGCGATCTCGTCGCCCCGCAAACCCTGGTACATCAACAGCGAACTCGGCTACATGCGCGGGGAGCGCGTCGTACAGGAAGAAGTGCTGTCCTATCAGCGCTACGATGCGATGCTCGAGCAGGACAACATCTGCCGCGTCTGCAACATCGCCGACCCCGCGAGCGGACAGGCGCGTACCCTGATCGAAGCTTTGCGCCAGATCGGCAACACCGAACCGCACAATCTCAAGAGCCTGCACGCTCTGGGTTACGCCGTAGGCCGCGTTACGCAACCCGGCGTCGACGGGATCGAGCCCGAAGATTTCCCTGCCGTCTTCGATCCGCCGTTCATGTCAACCGATAGCGGTCGCTGATCATATTGTTTCAGGCAACAAGATACTGATGTCCTCATGACCGATCCACTCGACCAACCATCCTACCATTTGGCAAATGATTCAGATCGCACAAAG
>CAMDMH010000495.1 GCA_945901835.1 Devosia equisanguinis
CCCGACATCCGCATGGCTCCAGACGCGGCTTGAGCAGTACAAGGATAAACGACTGCGGCACGCCGATCCACGGCTTCATGGAAAAGATGGTTAAAACGCCGCTCGCCCCTGACATCCGGCAAAGGCCTGCACTACGCTTTGGTGATCGAAGGAGCAAAGTTGCGCTGCCTTTCGCACCGGTTTGCCGCTATCACGACAGCAGCATCCGACAGACGGTTCGCGAAAGCGATTCCGCCCGGTCGAATGACGATGCTCTCGCTTTAAGAGATTCCAGCAGCTCGATCCGATCAGTCGATCCACCTCCAATGACGGGGCACAAGCCATGTCCGAGACGACGTTTTCAGAAGCCGAGCTCAAGACCCAGCTCGTCGATTGCATCCGGATGCTCGAGAAGGCCGACATCATCGACTACAACGGCCACTGCTCGATCCGGTCCGGCGACAACCGCATCCTGATCAACACGGGCGCCTGCACGCGGGCGGCGCTGACGTCGGCCGACATCGTTGTCATCGACATGGAAGGCAAGCTTGTCGAAGGCACGATCAACCCGCCGCTCGAGTTCCACCTGCATACCGGCATCTACCGCGCGCGGGCCGACGTGAAGGCCGTCGTCCATGCGCATCCGAAGTGGTCGACGTTCCTGACGATGGTCGGCGAGAGCTACCGGCCGGTATTCGCGCAAGGGTCGCTGCTCTATCCGTGTCCGGTGCTCGATACGCCGGATTCGATCAACACCCGACCGATGGCGGACCGGCTCGCGAAGACGCTCGGAAAGCGGCCGGCAGCGCTGATGAAGTCGCACGGCGCCCTGGCTGTCGGGCGCGACATCGTCGAGGCGTTCGTGCTCGCGAACTATCTGGAAGAGAACGCCTACCGCCAGCATCAGGCGATGCAGATCGGCAAGCCGTACGAGTTCACCGAGGCCGAACGCAACCTGTGCCGCGAGAAGCTGTGGACCCCCTCGCTGTTCAAGCGCACGTGGGACCACTTCAAAGCGAAGTTGGATCGGTGAGTGTCACGCGGGGAACCGACTGCAAGCGTTGCACTGGCTACACATGAGCCATCACCGGCTCGGCACGAGCCCCATCGCAACGTCGTCGGAGGTTCCCATGCTGATGGTCGTCGAAAGCACCCTTGCCGCAGAACTCCAGTTCGCGCCGGCGTCCCGCCCCAGCGTCGTCGAGCGGATGGTGATCGAAGCCCGCTTCGGCGAGATCTATCGATTTCAATCCGGCCGGTGTGGCGTCGAAGTGGTGCTCGGCTTCCGGCCCGGCATCGACCGCATCGTGGTCGCCATCGAGAACGAGGCGCCGCGCGGTGGCAGGGTGTTGACCACCGAAGAAGCCGGCGACGCAGTCATCACCGACGGATCGGGCCGGCGCATCATCAACCAGGGCGTCGCGCTGAACGAACTGGCGCGCGGCGACATCGAGATCCAGCGGTCACTTTGAGCGGGCGCTCATCGCGGTCCGTCGCTCTCGATTTCGCCACCTACATCTACATCGACTTCAAGCGATCTTCCGCGGGGCGGCCTTGATCTCGACGGGCAGTGGCGCCGGCTGGGCCGAGCCTGGAACCGTGTGCGCCCAACCGTAGGCCAGCATCGTGATCAGCGCGCTGGCGGCGAAGTAATAGGCGCCGGGCAAAACGCGGGCATCGGTGTAGCCCGACGAGTTCACGTAGAAGATCATCAGCGCGAGCACCATCACGTCGGTCATCGAATAGCGCCCGAGCCATTCCATGGTGGCGATCGACTTCTTCCTGAAATCGGCCGGCAGATCGGGTGAGGTCAGCAGCGTCAGCAGATAGAATAGCTTCAAAAACGGAAACAGGATCGAGAAGACGAACAGCACCCCGCACAGGAAGTATTCCTGATTGGTGTAGAGCGCCCAGATGATCGTCGCGATCGAGTGCTCGTTCTTCCAAACGAAGACGGTGGTGAACCGAACCACGGGGAGGATGACGCCCAGCGCGAAGAAGACCGTCGCCAGGATGATGAAGAACGACAGGACGAAGTTGCGCAATGGCCAGCGTTTGCGAGGTGGCTTTTCTGGCAAGCCGACGGGCATCGGTGCGTCGCTATGACTAGGTCCGGCAGGCGTGCCGGTTCCGGCGACCGATCCGGACCTCTGCATCGGCATCGGCCTCGCGGACGCGTTTGGGCCAGCTATGCGCGGTTGTCTGCCCGAAGCCACCGGGATGCCTTCGTCTGCGCGCAGCCAAGCGTAGGCGAGGATCATCAACAGGACGCCGGCGGTGAAGAAGTAGACGCCGAGCAGGCTCGCGGCGTCGTAGAGCCCTTGGCTCTTGATGAAGAAGATCGTGAGCGCTAGCACCAGCACATCGTGCATGGACCACTTGCCGAGCCATTCGAGCGCCCGCAGTTGCGGCCGCATCCGCACGAGGTCGTCCTGCGGCAGCGTGGAACAAAGGAGCAGGTAGAGCAGCTTCACGACGGGGAAGACGATCGAGAAAACGAGGACCGTCACACCGAGGAAGATCTGGCCGTCGTTGATGAGCACCTGGACCGTGGAAAGGAGCGAATGCTCGGTGGTCCAGAAGACGTACTTTGTAAGCTTGATGATCGGCAGGGTGATGCCCAGCGCGAGACAAACGCTGGCGCCGGTGATCGCTAGGCTCAACAGGAACCGCCTGCCGCCGAGCTTCACTGCCATGCTCACCGCCCCCGAGTTTCCCGTCGCCTCGGCTGGATTTATCCCCGGACCGAGGGCAACACTGTGGCAGTCGTGCGGAATGAAACCGATGCGACGCGGAACGGCGGGTTACGCGTCAGGCTCGTTCACCCGCCCCAAGACGGGCGGTCAGGCGACGGCGGTGTCGTGCTTGACGCCCTTCTCGGACAGCATCTGCTGGAGTTCGCCCGCTTCGTACATCTCGCGGACGATGTCGCAGCCGCCGACGAATTCCCCCTTGATGTAGAGCTGGGGAATGGTCGGCCAGTTCGAGAATTCCTTGATGCCGTCGCGAACGGCAGCGTCCTCGAGGACGTTGATGTCCTTGTAGTCGACCCCGAGCAGCGTCAGGATCTGATCCAACTGCATCGAGAACCCGCACTGCGGCATCCCCTTGCGGCCCTTCATGAAAAGGACGACGTCGTTGCCGGCAACCGTCTTGCCGATCCAATCGTGCACGTTCTGCTGGGCGTTCATATCCAATGGTCCTTATTCGATCGGCTCTTTGCGCGGCTTGATCCAGAGAGGCCGGGCACCAAATCTCGAAGATTGATGTGGCGTCCGGTGATGGATTGTCAATCCTTCGGCGAGGTCGTGAGTGCCAGGGCGTGGAGCACGCCGCCCATCCGGCCCTCCAAGGCCTCGTAGACCATCTTGTGCTGCTGGACCCGGCTCTTGCCCTTAAACTCTTTCGCGACAACGTGGGCGGCATAGTGATCGCCGTCGCCCGCGAGGTCCTGGATCTTCACGTCCGCGTCGGGGAACCTGGCCCTGATCAGGTTCTCGATCTCGTGTGCATCCATCGCCATGCTTGCATCTCCATCGAATTCTAAAGCCCGGGATGCCCCTGGGCCGCCGCCGGCGCCCGGTGAAATCTGCCGGAAGCGGTGAGAGCCACCAGCATTGCCGATACGCCGGAAACCGGCTACCGGATCGGCACCGCGCGCTGGCCGGGCCGCAACAGGAAATACTGCCGGAATTGCCGCCAGCTTTCCCTTCCCGGTATCATTTCTGTATCATGTGGCCAGAAGGGCGACAACCTCACCACCCATCAGAATTTTCCGTCGTTTTTCGTTGACCGCTGGAATCTCGGTGTGATTCAGAGAGTCCTCCCGAATCAACGGGGGGAGATTCGTGACTATGGCTGGGGGGATCGAGGCAGTTGCCGCGGCGGTCTCGGCTGATCTCGTTCGGCG
>CAMDMH010000496.1 GCA_945901835.1 Devosia equisanguinis
TGACGTTTGGTACCCGCTCGCGGCTAGCCTCTTGACCAAACGTCAGATGCAAAAGCTACACTAGAGCCCTGACGTTGCTAGTGTTCCTTTTGGTTCCGACATTTGCTCCGACGGTGCCGCAAGGGGAAGCAAATGTCGGAACCGGAACAGCTTACCCGCTCGCGTAGAGCAGACGAAAAACCGCGCATCGTTGCGTGGAATGAGGGGCCGACATGTTGATATTGGATAGACGGCAAATACAGCCGGCGACGCCTTCATGGCCCCTCGTAGAGACCGCCCAATCAACACTCGTCGGCTTGATTGCGGGCATGTTGGGCCTCGCTCCGCTGGCGGCGCCGGTTCTGCTGGGTGTACTCACTCTATTGACGATTACTGTCGAATGGCAGAACGGCGGATCGCCGATCGCGACGTTCATTTCGGGTCTTCGCATGCCCGCGAGCTTGGCCTGCCTCGCCTTTCTCGGGTTCGCAGCGATCAGTTCCGTCTGGTCGAGCGAGCCGATGTTCGGGCTCGTCACCGTGTTTCGTGTGTCGATGACATTCTTTGCTGCTTTGTATCTCACGCTCGCTTTGCGGCAGCAGATGTCCGGCATGACCGCTGTGCATCGCACCAGGTTCGTTCGAGCGATTCCGATGGGTGCGCTGTTCGCCGTGCTCGTCCTGCTCGTCGAGTTCCTGACCGACAACGGCCTTAGCGGTCTCATCTTCAAACTGGCACCGGGATTGTGGAGCGGAAGCCCCAAGCTGATCGTCGCGAAAGCGGGCGAAGCAGCGCGTCTCGTGCCGGAGCCGTTCATGCACAATCGCGGCGTTGCCGCGATGGTCGTCCTTGCGCCGGTGTTCATGTTGGGAATTGCGATCTGGCAGAAACGCAGCGTCAATTCTTGGACGATTCCACTTTCGGCGCTCGTGCTTGCCGTGACCGTCTATCTGTCGGAGTCCGAAACGGCGAAGCTGGCAATGCTCGGCGGTGTCGTCTCGTACGCTCTCGCCGTGATGCGGCCGGTTGGAGCCTGGCGGAGCCTCTCTGCGGTCTGCATCATCGGCACGGTGTTGGCATTGCCGCTCGCCATGGTGCCGTATTGGCTCGGAGTGCACACGTGGTCGGCCGCCAGCTTCAGCGCCCAGGAGCGGGCCACGATCTGGCGTAACACGGCGGTAAGCACCCTCAACCGTCCCTTGTTCGGCGTTGGCGTCCAGTCCACGCGCTTCCAGGAATCTGATCTGCCGAAGATCGAGACCCCGTCGGGCAAGCTCCGCAGTCCGCTCGGCTGGCACGCGCACAATGCATTTCTGCAAACGTGGTTCGAGCTTGGAGCGGCAGGCGCGCTCGGCCTATTGGTGGCCATCCTGAGCCTGATCGGTGCGTCGCGACGACTGGATCAGAGCATTCACCCGGCGGCCGCAGCGTTGGTGACGATTGTCCTATGCACTGCGGCGACGGGTTGGAGCCTGTGGCAGCCATGGCTGATCGCGACTTTCGCCTTCGGCGCGGTGTTCATCGCCATGCTGGATGCAGCCCGCGAAAAAGATTGACGCGATGCAGGCGTTCGCGAAGCGGCATTAGTGTACAGCCAGTCGCCGCCGCTGCCGCCTCGATGACCTACGGCCACCTCTGATCGCTTGCGAAGTCCGCCGGTGGGTTGCGTTCCATCGCATTGCTCGCCGCGCGGATCGCCTCGACCTCGGCTCGTTTCGTCCGTGCCAGATCGAGGAAGGCAAGATCGTCGGCTGCGAGCGTTTCGCCCGAAAGGCGGCGGTCGTGAAGTGACGAGACGCGCTCCAGTGCCTTCACTTGCACCAGCAGCGCCGCAGCGTCGCTCTCGGCTCTGAGCGCAAACCTGATCCGGCGTCGTGCCTCGGCCCGGACATCCTCTGTGGTCGGTGCAGTCGCCGGCTGCTCGGCTGGTGCATTGCCCGCCGCGATCCACGCCTGATAGGCGATGAAATCGCGGTTGGCGGGATCGGAGGGTATCGCAGCGCCATCGGCCTCGCGCAGGATGCGGGGCTGTCCGTTCAGGTCTTCGGCAAGTGAATACATGGTGGGCTCCGGGAGTTTTCGGGGGGGGATATACAGCGAAATCAGGGTGCGCCTTTCACAGCTCCGCGTCCGCCTGGATGAAGTCGTCGTCGCTGTCGGTCGTGATGTCGAACGAGCCGAGCGCGGTGACCTGAAAGTAGAACGTGAAGCTGTGCGTCGAGACGTCGGCGATCACCGGCGCGCCGCAGTTGATCTGCGTCCACGTGCCGTTGCGCGTGATGGTGGGCGTTGCGCGCATGGTGACGGGGTGGCGCACGGTCTGGCCTTCGAAGATGCCGGCCCCGCCGTAGCCGAACATGCGGAAGCCCGTGCCGTTGTCGGCGTTCTCGCGACCCCAACGGTAGAAGTAGTGCTGACACAGGACGCGTTCGACGATGCGCGGCCGGGCCTGCCAGCCGGTCGCCGCCGCGCCGATCTCGAGCTTGACGCGCCCGAACGTGACCGAGCCTGCACTCGCCCGCTTGATCTTGAACGAGCGGTTGGCGGTGTCGCCGACGCCGAGCGTCAACGTCACCGAGCGCCGCCCGCTGCCGGCCGTGATCGTGCCTGACTGGCTACCGAATGTGACGGTCAAGTCCGCGCTCGGCGCCTCGACCGAGACTGTCACGCCGAGAGACGCGAACGAGGCGCAGCCCCACAGCCCCGGTTCGACCACCTGCTCCAGCTCGCCCGACGCGAGCGTCAGCACGAAGCCGGACAGCGTTGCATTGGCACCGCCGGTCGCCGCCTTCCAGCGGTCGAACCCGTAGGCTCCGGCCGCCAGCGCGCCGCCTGCGTACGCGCGCTGGTTGATCTGGAAGTCGCCGTTGACGAGCACGCTCTGGGCCACGCCACCTCCGCCGGCAGACAGGGTGGTGTTCGGAAAGCTCACCGCGCCCGTGTTTTTGTCGATCAGGATCGCCTCGCGCCACACCGTGCCGTCGGCGGAGACCTTGACGTGGTAGTCGTCGTCGCCTGCCAGACCCATCTCGGCGCGGCCGGAAAAGCCGCTCTGGAACAGGACCGATGCCGTATCGGCGGCTGCGGCCTTGTTGATCTTGAGCTGGTGCCCGGAACCGGCGTGATTGAACAGCGATGCGGGCGAGGCTACGGCGAGGCGATTGCCGGTGTCGGCTGTGGCGTTGACGCCGACCAGTGGCGTCGGGTTGACAGAGCCGCTGCCCCCGCCCGACACGTTGACCCAGGCGCTCCCGTTCCACGCTACCAGTTGGTCTTCGTCGGCCACCCAGGCGGTCCAGCCCTCGCGCGGGATGTAGATCTCCCATGCGCCGTCCTGATAGGCGGCGACCTTCAGGCTATGCCCGGTCCAGACCCCCGTGCCACCCGGCGCGACGATGTAGCGAACGCCGTCGGGAGGCGTCGGCGGCGGTGTCGTGAGATCGCGGTCGAGCACGGCGAGTTGCACCAGGCAATCCAGGGCGCGGATCGCCTCGTTGTGCGTCACGTGCTTTTGCGCCTGCGCGGCCATGATGTAGGGAAGTTGCAGATTGGTCGTCTCGTCCATTGCGGGCTCCTCGCTGACGGGCTCGTTGAGCAATGGTGAGAGCTTGGGGGAGCCCGGCCGGCCGGGGATAAGTTGGGCCGCTGGAGGAGCGCCTGCAGGAGGCAAGGCGGGGCGGACAGCCGATTGCGATGGCCGGGCCATATGTGTTAAGAGGGCGCTGCCGCTCTGCCCACCGTACGGCTTCATTCGTTCATCAGAAAATGGCTAGCCTAGATGATGATAGTCTCCGTATTGCTGTTTTCGGGTCCTCGACGGACTGAGTGGGTGCGTTCAGGGCTGCTGAGTGGTCGGAGGGCTGCTTGATCCTGATGGCAGAGCGATACGCCGACGGGGCGGGCGGCGGTC
>CAMDMH010000497.1 GCA_945901835.1 Devosia equisanguinis
CTGCACGTTCGCGAACGGCCCGTCCACCTCGATGAAGTGCCGGCTGCGAATTCCACGCTATGAACGACGGCGGCGGACAATCTCCGTCGCCACCGCATCGCCATCAAGCGACGCCCAGCCGGTCCTGGTCAATGGCGGAAATGTCTCATACCGGTCATGACCATGGCGAGGCCGCGCGCATCGGCGGCCTCGACGACCTCCTTGTCGCGCATCGAGCCGCCGGGCTGGATAACAGCGGTGGCGCCGGCCTCGGCGGCCGCAACGAGGCCGTCAGCGAACGGAAAGAATGCGTCCGAGGCGACGACCGAGCCCTTGACCTCGAGGCCGGCCATTTCGGCCTTGATGACCGCGATGCGCGCGGAATTCACGCGGCTCATCTGGCCGGCGCCGACACCGACCGTCGCGAGATCGCGCGCATAGACGATGGCGTTCGACTTGACGAACTTGGCGACCTTCCAGGCAAACAGAAGGTCGGCCATCTCGCGGTCGGTGGGCTTGCGCTTCGTGACGAGTTCCAGCTTGTCGTAGAGCGCCATGTCGGCGTCCTGTACGAGCAATCCGCCAACGATTTTCTTGAAGTCGAGCCGGGCCGCGGGCGTTGCCGGCCAGGCGCCACAGGAGAGCAGGCGGACGTTCTTCTTCTTCGCGGCAACGGCTTCGGCTTCGGCCGATATCGACGGCGCGACGATGACTTCGACGAACTGGCGGTCGAGAATCATTTCCGCGGTTGCGCCATCGAGCTCTCGGTTGAAGGCGATGATGCCGCCGAACGCGGATTCGGGATCGGTCTTGTAGGCGCGGTCATATGCGGCGGCGATGGTGGCTGCTCCAGCTACACCGCAAGGGTTGGCGTGCTTGACGATGACGCAGGCGGGACCGGCGTCGAACGCCTTGACGCATTCGAGCGCTGCATCGGTGTCGGCCATGTTGTTGTACGACAGCTCCTTGCCCTGGAGCTGGCGGGCTGTCGAAACCGAGCTTTCCGATGAGCCGTCGACATAGAAGCTCGCGGACTGGTGCGGGTTCTCGCCGTAGCGCAACTCCTGCTTCTTGGTGAACTGGACCGTGAAGGTGCGGGGGAAACCTTCGGCATTGCTCTGCGGGTTGTCGACGACGGCGCCCAACCAGTTGGAAATCGCGCCGTCGTAGGCAGCCGTGTGGGCGTACGCCTTGAAAGCCAGCTCGCGGCGCAAGGCGAAGGTGGTGGCGCCGCCGTTCGTCTTCATCTCGGCGAGCAGGCGGGCGTAGTCCGATGCATCGACGACGACGGCGACGCCGTCGTGGTTCTTAGCCGCCGCGCGGATCATCGCGGGGCCGCCGATGTCGATGTTCTCGATGCAGGTGTCGTAGTCGGCGCCTCTGGCGACGGTAGCTGTGAACGGGTAGAGATTGACGACGAGCAGGTCGATCTGAGCTATGCCGTGATCGGCGGCGGACTTCTCATGTTCCGCATTGCCGCGCACAGCGAGCAGACCGCCGTGGACGCGCGGATGCAGGGTCTTCACGCGGCCGTCCATCATCTCGGGAAAGCCGGTCAGGTCGGAAACGTCGCGAACCGGAAGCCCCGCGGCCTTGATCGCGGCGGACGTGCCGCCGGTGGACACCAGCTCGACACCTTCGGCGACAAGCCCACGCGCCAGCTCGACCAGCCCCGCCTTGTCGGAAACTGACAACAGTGCACGCCTGATTTTCTGGAGTTCGGCCATGGTCTCGGCTTTCTGGTCATGGTTTGGCCCGCACCAATCGAATTGGTTCGCAAGCTCGTAGGCTCGAGGACCGCGAGGGCCAACGTGCACACGGCGTGCCGCGAGGTGTTGGGCCGCGACCCGCAGAAGCAGCGGGCCTTGACCCAACCTACGTCCAATGCGCTCTAACATGGCAGGCAGGTGCGGCCCAATCCGCCTTGCTGTCACGCCGTCATGTCTCGTCTTCAGGTTTGGCGTTCGAGTCGCCAGGAAACGTCCGTTTCGCCCCAACAGGCGCCGCGCAACACGATCTGGCGGGAGCGCACGGGGCCGGCGGGGTCGGCATAGTAGAGGCTGCGCTCTAGGCTGACTTGCGCGCCCTGGCTCGTGAAGTGCCATCTCGTGCCGTCGCTCGCGTGTAAAACCAGTACATCTCCGTCGCCCGCTTCACACCTGCATCGAGGGTGAAGGTGGAAACGGATTGCAAAGGGCAGGTCATGGGCAAGGCGAAGCGTGCCGGCGGGGCCGGCCAATCGATCGCTACCCTCGATCACGCCGCCAGAGACGCCGATGTCGATCCTGCGCGTATGCGACAGTCCGAACTCGGCGACGTAGCCGTTGTGGGTCGCGCTCAACGAGATGGCGCCGTCGTGCGTTTCGACGCGCGCGACAACGGCGCCCAACGATTGCACCGGCGCGCCGCCGACCAACCGCTCCAGCGTGTCGTCCTGCAACAGGCGGCCAGAAGACTTGTTGCCGAGCGCCAGCGTGTTGTGGCTCGCCGTCGAGCGGGCTGCCGCATCATGCTGGTGGTCTGCCGGGCCCGGCGCGCCGCAGTTGACGAAAATTGCCGAAGTACCCGCCGACAGCTCGAACGAAAGCACACCGGCATGGGCCTGTCCGGCAACCTCCAATCGCGGCGCCTCGCCGATATCGGCGATCATCACGAGCCCATCGCGGGCAAGCCGGATATAGTGCGTATCGGCGGTTTCGACGGGCAACGGTTCAACCGACTGTTCGTAGGCCAAGACGGTCGAAAGCTCCGCCATCGACGTCTGGCCTACGCCGTTGAATCGCGCGAGCGTGCCATCGCCGAGGCGCATGAAGCGCAACATCCTCGACATGCGGGAAATCGCCGTATCGATGCCGTCGGGTAGCTTGCGTTTGCACGAAGCGTAGCACTGGCGAAGCGGCAGCAGATCGAGCAGCAGTTCGAGCAACACGTTGCTGTTGCGGCTGACGTGGCCCCCGTCCGGCAGAATCTGGCGGCTCAGCTCGGCCGACAGCCGCGCTTCCGAAACGGCCAGATGCTTTTCATGACCAACGATGCAGAAGTCGCCGTAGACGACACCCAGAAGGGCCTCCAAGCGCGGATAACCATCCGGCGCAGTGGTCCACGATGCCGACAGGCCGATGAGCTGATCGACGAGCCTTGTGGAGGTCCGGTCGAAAAACGCCTCGTCGACGTTCTCGAGCAGCAAGCCTGCGTTGCAGAGCCACGAGATGATGCGCCGCCCCGTCACGTCGGGTTGCCATGCCGCGTCGTGGCGGCGCTCGCCGTAACCGATCCATTCCTTCACAAGGGCGCGCGCGCTCGCCGTGGCCTCGTCGCTCGCAGCCGACGTCAAATGCCGCAGCCAGCCGAAGCCGTGCAACTCGCGCGCCCAGGCCTCGTTCGGCGGCGTGATATCGAACGGCGTGCCGCTGCCGACGTAGGCCGGCGTGTGCGCGAGGCCGAACTGGCCCCGTGTGAGCTCGGCATGGAAGCTCGGATCAGCCGGCCGCAACTCCTGCGGCACCATCGTCAACGCTTCCGCGATCGGTGCGCCGTAGCGCCAGCGCAGCAGCTGCGAGCCCAGCAGCCCTGCCATGCCCCTCCGGCGTGCCTGATCCATCGCCAGGCGCATGACGCGAGCACGTTCGATGAAAGTCAGATTGGACATGCGCTCAAGTCCATCCTGGGTCGTATCTTACTGACGTTCGGCCTGCGACCCTGACAGGCAAACGACACGCGAAGCGAGCATACCCCGCCAACGTGTCCACAAAAATCATCGCATTCGGGTCATTGCGTCGACTTTGCCGCGATCAACAGGTGTCAGGAACTATCATGCTTGCACTGCTTATCATTGGCTGGCGGGTTCGCGCCCGAGCGCATATCGTACCTTCGTCCCATGCCTAGATTGGATGGCAGCCTCG
>CAMDMH010000498.1 GCA_945901835.1 Devosia equisanguinis
TCCTGATCGGCGAAGCGATCTTCGTCGGTCTCGCCCCGGCGGTGAAGAAGATGCGCGCCGCCATGAACGAAGGCCGTGGCGTCCCGGCTGGAGCAGCCTCTTGATCCTCGGCATCGGCAACGACATGATCGACATCCGGCGCATCGAGGAGACGCTGGCCCGGTTCGGCGACCGCTTCATCGAACGGGTCTTCACGCCCGTGGAGCGCTCCCGCTCCGAACGCCGTCAAGGCCCCGCCCGCATCGCCTCATATGCGAAGCGCTTTGCCGCCAAGGAAGCCTGCTCGAAGGCGCTCGGCACCGGCCTGCTTAAAGGCGTTTTCTGGCGCGACATGGGCGTCGTCAACCTGTCCTCTGGCCGGCCGACCCTGTCACTGACCGGCGGCGCCGCCCGGCATCTGGCGTCCCTCACCCCGCCGGGCCACTTGGCGCGCATCGACCTGACCCTTACCGACGACTTTCCGTATGCCCAGGCCATCGGGATCGTTTCGGCGTTGCCAACCAAGGAAGATCCGCGCTGATCGTTGCCGAACTGTCGCGTCTGCCTTTCCAGAAAACATTGTTCGTGAACGAAAAAACTACCGCAACATCGGTACCTGAGCTATGCATGTGTCTGGTTTGCGCCAACCGCGGGAAACCGCTATAGCGTCCCTCGTAATGCGGCGGCCTCGAGAGGTCCCGGAGGGCGCTCGACCCGGAGAGTTGAATGAGCCTGCAGACCGACGCGCACAAACACCGTGATGGTACGTGGTGGGAAACGGGCAAGATCGTTGTCCAGGCGCTTCTTCTCGCCATGGTGGTCCGTGTCTTCTTCTACCAGCCGTTCAACATTCCATCTGGCTCGATGAAGTCGACGCTGCTCGTCGGCGACTACCTGTTCGTTTCAAAGCTCGCCTACGGCTACAGCCGCTATTCGTTCCCCGGCGGCATGAACATCTTTTCGGGCCGCGTCCTGAAGGCTGAGCCCAAGCGCGGCGATGTCGCCGTGTTCAAGCTGCCGCGCGACAACTCGACGGACTACATCAAGCGCGTCATCGGCCTGCCCGGCGACGAGGTGCAGATGCGCTCGGGCGTTCTCTATATCGACGGCAAGTCGATCCCCAAGCGCCGGATCGGCGACTTCACGACCCGTGAGGAGGAAGGCCCGCCGCGCCGCCTTCCCTTGTTCGAAGAAGAGCTGCCCAACGGCGTGAAGTACAAAGTTCTCGACAGCGAGCCCAACGGCCCCTTCGACAACACGACCGTTTTCAAAGTGCCTGCAGGCCATTACTTCATGATGGGCGACAACCGGGACAATTCAACCGATAGCCGCGCAACATGGGGCGTGGGCTATGTGCCGCTCGAGAACTTCGTCGGCCGCGCCGAGATCATCTTCTTCTCCGGCGCCTTCGACGAATCGGATGCGTTCAACATCCTGTCGCCGTGGCGGTGGCCGTTCGATATTCGCTGGAATCGCTTTTTCAACCTCGTCCGTTAGCTTTTGATCGCGCGCAGTGTCCCGTAAACGCAAGCATTCAGATCTGGAGAAGGCCCTCGGCCATCGCTTCAAGGACCAGGACCTCGTGACACGGGCCCTGACCCATTCGAGCACGCGCGGCAATGGCTCCAGGGATGACAACGAGCGGCTCGAATTCCTCGGCGATCGCGTTCTGGGGCTGGCCATTTCAGCAGCCCTGATCGAAGCCTTCCCCGAATCCGCCGAGGGCGACCTCGCCCGCCGCTTCAACCAGCTCGTCAAGCGCGAGACCTGTGCTGCCATGGGCCGCTCGATCGAGCTGGGCCGCTATCTCATCCTCTCCGACAGCGAAGCGAGCAGCGGCGGGCGCGACAAGGACACCATCATCGCCGACGCCATCGAGGCGCTGCTCGGCGCCGCCTTCATCGATGCAGGCTTCGACAAGGCCCGCGGCATTGTACTCAAGCTCTGGCAGACCCATCTAGCGGGCAAGGGCGATGCCGTCGCCGATCCGAAATCCGCGTTGCAGGAATGGGCACAGGGCCGAGGCCTCGCCTTGCCGCGCTATGTCGAAATTTCCCGCAGCGGGCCCGACCACGCCCCCCGCTTCATCTCCGAGGTCAGGATCGCCGGCTGCAAGCCGGCGCAAGGGACCGGTAGCTCGAAACGTGCCGCTGAGCAGGCCGCCGCCAGCGCGATGCTGGCCCGCGAAGGCGTCATGACCAGCGAGACCGTCCATGCAAACTGACCGAACAGACCAGCGCTTCGGGTTCGTCGCCGTCATCGGTGCTCCGAACGCCGGTAAATCGACCCTCGTCAACGCGCTCGTCGGCGCCAAGGTGACGATCGTCTCCCACAAGGTTCAGACGACGCGTATGCCGATCCGCGGTATCGCCATCGAAGCCAAGAGCCAACTCGTGTTCATCGACACGCCCGGCATCTTCGCCCCCCGCCGCCGCCTCGACCGCGCGATGGTACACGCCGCCTGGACCGGCGCGAAAGATGCCGACGCCGTAGTGCTCGTCGTCGACGCCGCCCGCGGCCTCACCGAGGAAGTCGAGGCGATCGTAAAGCGCTTGAAGGACAGCCGCGTGCCCCGCGCCCTCGTGCTGAACAAGGTCGACCGGCTGGAGAACAAGCAGCAGTTGCTCGAACTCTCGACCCGCATCCATGCACTGGTGTCGTTCGATACCGTGTTCATGATTTCAGCACTGTCCGGCGACGGCGTCGCCGACATCCGCCGCTATCTCGCGGGCAAGGTCCCCGCCGGCCCCTGGCACTATCCAGCCGACGACATCTCGGACCTTCCCGCCCGGATGCTCGCCGCCGAGATCACCCGCGAGAAGATGTTCGTCCGCTTGCACGACGAGCTGCCCTATTCCGCGACGATCGAGACGACGGACTGGAAGGAAATGAAGGACGGCTCGGTCCGCATCGAGCAGACGATGTTCGTCGAACGCGACGGCCAGAAGAAGATCGTGCTCGGCAAGGGCGGCCAGACCATCAAGCAGATTTCGAGCGAGGCCCGCGCCGAACTGAAGGAACTGCTGGATCGCAACGTCCATCTGTTCCTGTTCGTGAAGGTCCGCGAAAGCTGGAGCGACGACCCGGAACGCTATCGCGAGATGGGCCTCGAAATGCCCAAGGAATAGTCACATGTCGAAGACGAAGAAAGTCGCCATTGCCGGTTTCGGCGCGATCGGCAAAGAACTGGCGCGCCGCCTCACCGACGGCTCGATGCCCGATTTCGAGCTGTCCGTCATCGGCGCCCGCGATCCCGCCAAGACAAAGGCCGAAGCCGACAAGCTGCTGCCGCGCGCAGTCTCGGTCGTCGCCTCGACCGACCTCGCTGGCAAGGCCGACATCCTGCTCGAATGCGTCCCGACGCCTGCCTTCCGCAGCGTCGTGGAGCCAGCTCTCGCCTCGGGGATGACCGTCATCACCGTCAGCGGCGCAGCGCTGCTGGACAACATGGATTTGGAACTGGTCGCCCGCAAAGGCGGCAGTCAGCTCATCCTCGCGACCGGCGCCATCGTCGGTCTCGACGCGATCCGCGCCGCCGGCTTCGGAAAGATCGAAAGCGTGAAGATGATCACGCGCAAACCGCCGAAGTCGCTGGCGACTGCCAAGCAGGTCGTGGAAGACGGCAAGGATCTGTTCGCGCTCACCGAGCCCGAACTGCTCTTCAAAGGCACCGCCCGCGAAGGTGCCCGCCGCTTCCCCGCGAACGTCAACGTCGCCGCCGCCATCGCATTGGCCGGCGCCGGCCCCGACCGCACCGAACTCGAGATCTGGACCGACCCCGCCGTCGAGCGCAACACACACCGCGTCGTCATCGAAGCCGACACCGCCCGCATCGAAGTCGCGATCGCCAACGTGCCCTCCGAAAATCCCGGCACCGGCCGCATCACCGCGCTCAGCATGCT
>CAMDMH010000499.1 GCA_945901835.1 Devosia equisanguinis
CAACCGCCGTCACCGCCGCGCTACAGAAAGATCTTCACGTCGCGGCCGCGGTGGTTCCCGCAGATGTCGCAGACCACGACGATGGCGGTGCGCAACATGATCCGCTGGCCGCTGCGTTCGCTGTTCACGCTGCTCGGCATCGCGCTCGCGTGCGGGTTGATGGTGACGGCACTGCTGTCATTCGACTCGGTAGATCTGATGGTCGATGTGGCGTTCAACCGGATGGATCGGCAGCACGCCACGATCGACTTCGGCGAGCCGAACCATACGCGGGCCACGCGCGCCGTCGCCAATCTGCCCGGCGTGATGCGCACGGAGCCGTACCGGACTGCCCCGGTACGTCTCGTCAACGGCGCGCGCTCGCGGCAGATCTCCATCGTCGGTCTGGGCGAGAGCCGCGACCTGAGCCGCGTACTGGACGCCAGGTTCCGTCCCGTGCCGCTGCCGGAAAGCGGTATCGCGATCAGCGAGCGGGTCGCGGAGATTCTCGGCCTCGAGCGCGGCGACGTCGTAACCGTGCAGGCTACTACGGGAAAACGGCGCGTCACGCAGGTTCCCGTCACCGACGTCATCAAGAGCTATTTGGGGCTCGGCGTATTCATGCGGCTCGATGCCCTCGACGAGTTGCTGGACGACGGCGCGCGCGTCAGCGGCGTGCGCCTGAGTTATGACAGCGCGCAGGAAGCTGCCTTGTTCAAGGCGATCAAGACGACGCCGGCCATTTCGGCCATCGCGCTCAATCGCGTGTCGCTCGTCAAGTTCCGCGAGACGCTCGCACAGAACATCAACTACATGGTGACTATCTATGCGCTGCTCGCGATCACCATCACGTTCGGCGTGGTCTACAACAGCGCGCGCATCCAATTGTCCGAGCGCGCTCGGGAGTTGGCGAGCCTCAGGGTGCTCGGCTTCACGCGCGCCGAAGTCTCGTGGGTTCTCCTATCGGAGCTGGCTATCATCACGGTCGCCGCGATTCCGCTGGGATGGCTGTTCGGCTATGGCTTCGGATTCATTCTGATCCAATCTTTCTCGAGCGACCTCTACCGCGTACCGTTCGTGATCGATCGTGAAACCTACGCCGTCGCGGGCCTGCTCGTCGTGTGCGCGGCAACGGCTTCGGCCCTCATCGTCCGCCGCCGCGTCGACCGGCTCGATCTCGTATCCGTTTTGAAGACACGCGACTAGGAGAGGAAGCATGGGACCCGTGTCCAACAGGAGCTGGATCGCGGCCGGTATTGCAACCGCCGTCGTCGCGGCGCTCGTCTATGCGCTGCGTCCGCAGCCCGCCGGCGTCGACGTGGCCGATGTCAGCACCGGCCCGATGGCAGTGCTGGTCGAGGAAGAGGGGCGGACGCGCGTGAAGCAGATCTATACCGTCTCGGCGCCGATCAGCGGGCGCATTCTGCGCTCGACGCTCGATGCCGGCGACACCGTGGTCAAGGACGAGACCATCGTGGCGGTGATCCAGCCGGCCGATCCGCCGTTCCACGATCTGAGCTCACGGCACGAGATCGAAGCGCAAATCAACGCAGCGGCAGCGGCAGTCGAACTGGCGTCTGCGGAATTGCGACAGGCCGAAAGCGAAGCCGAATTCGCCGAGACCGATCTCATCCGCAACAAGCGCCTGGCGCAGTCTGGCACCGTCCCCGAGCGTACGTTGCAGAAGGCGGAACTCGAGGCGGTGACGCGGCGGGCAGCCGTCGTGCGCGCCAAGGCCCAGGTCGAGCTGCGCCGACGTCAGCTCGACAGCGAACGCGCCAAGCTGATCGGGCCGGAGGTCAAAGCCGATCATCCCGAGCCCAAGGAGACCTGCTGCGTCAACGTGAAAGCGCCTGCGAGTGGCAAAATCCTGAGGCGCCTGCACGAGAGCGAGAAAGTCGTTCTGGCCGGCACGGTTCTGTTCGAGATCGGCGACGTCGCTGCGATGGAAATCGTCGTCGAGCTGTTGTCGACCGATGCGGTCAAGATCCAGCCGGGCGCGGCGGTCGCGATCACAGGATGGGGCGGCACTCGCGTGCTGGCCGCGCGCGTGCGCCGCATCGAACCGGGCGGCTTCACAAAGGTTTCCGCGCTCGGCATCGACGAGCAGCGCGTGCGTGTCATCCTGGACATCGAAACAAAGGACATCGGCGTTCTCGGGCACGACTATCGTGTGTTCGCGGCGATCACGTCGTGGCGAAGCGAGAGCGTGCTGCGCGTGCCTTTGTCGGCGCTGTTCCGCCATGGCAAGGACGGGGCGGTCTATGTCGTGAAAAGCGGTCGCGCCGCGCGGACGATCGTGGAAATCGACCATCGCAACTGGGAAGTCGCCGAGGTCGTGCGCGGTCTCGCGGCGAACGATCGCGTGATCCTGCATCCCAGCGACCGTATCGCCGACCGGTCTCGCATAGCCGAACGATGAGCAGTCCCAAGATGGACTGGAGGCGCTGCCGGAAAGCGGGCCTTCCGCAATGTGGCCGGACGCTGCTACACATCTCAACGATCTTCAGCATGACGAACGAACCGAGGTCCCATGCAGCGCCAAGTCCGCTTCACGTCCGACGGCATCGACATCGCCGGCGTGCTGCATATCCCCGACAGCTACAAACCCGGAACGAAGCTGCCGGCCTTCATCGTGCTCCACGGCTTCCTCGGCTCGAAGGACGAAAGCCACGCAGAGATCCAGGCGACCATGCTGGAGAACTGGGGCTACGCGGCATTGCGCATAGACTTCCGCGGCTGCGGCGAGTCCGGCGGCACGCGGGGTTATGTGCTGTGCCTCGATCAGGTTGCCGATACGCGTAACGCGTCCACCTGGCTCGCCGAGCAGCCGGAGATCGATGGGAAGCGCATCGGCCTCATCGGGCACAGCTTCGGCGCGGCGGTGTCCGTCTATACCGGCGGCGTCGACGATCGCGTGGCTGCGGTGATTTCGTCGTGCGGCTGGGGGCACGGCGAGCGCAAGTTCCAGGGCCAGCATCCCGGGCCGGAGGCGTGGGCGAAATTCACCGGCATGCTCGCCCGCGGGCGCGAGCACAAGGCGAAGACCGGCGAGCCGCTCTGGGTGTCGCGCTGGGACGTGGTGCCGATCCCCGAGCATCTGCGCGTGCATCTGCCGAAGAAGGCGCAGGACAAGGTGACGGCCGATACGGCTCAGAGCATGTTCGATTTCCGCGCCGAGGATGTCGTAGCAAAGATCGCGCCGCGTCCGCTGCTGCTGCTGCACATCGCGCACGATACGATCACGCCGACGGAGCAATCGCTGCGACTGTTCGAGAAGGCGGGCCAGCCGACGGAGTTGTTGCTGATGACGGGCGTTTCGCATTTCCCGCTCGCGGGCGACGGCCTCTATGCGCGCCATCTCATCAAGGGCTGGCTGGACAAGTTCTTTCCCTGCACCGCGTGAAAGATCTCGGCTGTCGCATGGGCCGGCCTCGATCTGTCCGGTCCTCTGGCCGGTCCTCTGGCCGGTCCACAGTGAAAACACGTTCGAGCCATCGCGCGCCTTGAATTCGCCCTCCTGATCGCATGATCATGCGGAAGAGTTTCTACGTTGCGGGGGATCGACCGATGCTGGCGCCGATACCGTTGGAAAGAGCGGGGCGACCAAGCGTGGTCTATCAGCTGGCGCTGATGGCGCTGGTTCTCGTTCTGCAGGTTCTTTCACTGTCGGGCGCCGCAAGCTCCCAGACCGCCGGCGACCGCTGGATCGCGCTCGCCACCCGGACCGTGGATGCGCGAAGCGTGCGCACGAGTGTCGACCTGCGCCAGGCAAAAGGGGCCTTCAAGGCGATACGGATCACGGTGAAGTCCGGTCTGTTCACGCTCACCGGAATAGAGATCCGTTACAGCGACGGCACCTTCCACCGCGAACCGCGCGCACTGGTGTTGGGCCAGGG
>CAMDMH010000500.1 GCA_945901835.1 Devosia equisanguinis
CGGACACATCGACCGTTAACCCTGCATGTGCTCCGTCGGGGGGCTAAAAATCAACCCTCCCTTTTGGTGTCTACGGCGCACTGGCGCCAGGCCGCGGTCGCGACCTCGAAGTGCGGAAGACACCTCCGTGGTTCCGGCGCAATGACGAAGCGGCACGTTGGCGGCGTTTCAGGCGACTTTGAGGGCCTTCACGCGGCAGTGCGTCCTCGCCACCGGCATCCGCATCGCCGTCACCGTCGTCGGGGGAAGTTGAGAGGGCTGGGGCGACGCCGGACGGGGGGCGGGCTGCTGCAGCGTCTGGATCTGCGGCTGCACCTTGGGGCGCTCGGAAGGTTGCGGCTGCGGCGTAGCCTGCTGGGGAGGCTGCTGGAGACGCTGCTCGGCAATCTGGGGCTTGCTCTGTGTCTCGAGGGCGGGCGCTGCGGCTGGAACAGCGGCAGGCATGGGCTTGGCGGGACGAGAAACCTGCGCTGCGCGCTCGGCCATGAGGGCAGCCGTGGCCTTCGATGCCGCTTCGACGGCGTGCGGCGCGGACTTCGCCGGACGGCGGAACAGCAGCGCCTTTCCGCCGTACCACGCCACCATCAGGCCGGCGACGATCCACATCAGATAGCCCAGCACATAGTCGGCTGCGGACAAATTGTACACCGGAAGGGGGCTTGGGACATGGCCCTGCGCCTGCCATTCCGCCACTTGTGCTTCCTCCACGTCGTACTGAGTGGCCTTGTCCCGCACGCCGAAGACATAGCCGCCGCGGGACACGGCCTAGGGCAGGCCGAACCAGTGATAGGTGACCTTGTAGCCCAGGCAGAGCGGCTCGCCGCTGCCGTTCTGGAGGCGTACGTCCTGCAAGTGGCGGACGACGGTCTCGGGGCCGGTGTTGAACGTCGCGGCGCTTGCCGGCGTTGCGGCTGACGCGACTGCGAGCGCAGCGAAGGCTGCAGCGAAGCATCCTGCGCGTGACCGCGGAGCCGAAGACGAGAATGTCATGGGACTTTTCCCCGATTGAAGCCTGCCCCCGTGTTCATCCACGGGTCTGTTGTAGCTTCAGACTAGAGAAATCTCCCGTCCGTGCAGTTCCCGAGGGTACACTCTTTTGTTTAGGGTTTGTTTAGGGACGGCGCACTGGCGCCGGACCGCGTTCGCGGTCTCGATGAACCAGCAGGCAAGGGCCTGCCTGCTCATCGGTAGTGGGGTGCCCAATTGGATAGCTGATCCAGAGAGGCCGCTCACGCCGGACCGCGTTCGCGGTCTCTCAAGGTTTCAGCGCTTTGTTGACCTTGGCGACCAGATCGGGTGGGGAGGCGTACATCTGCCGGACGAGTTCGGTCACGGTCTTGGCGTCCTTCGGCGTGATCGAAAGCTTCATCTTCTGGGCGTCTGCCAGGAAATCCGGGTCGTTCATCGTTGCCATGAAGGCTGCGCGAAGCAGGGCGAGCCGGTCGGCCGGAACGCCGGGTGGGGCGAGGAACGGGCGGTGGAACTCCTGCTGAGCGAGGATCACCTCGGCGATCTTGCGGTTCTCGCCGCTGACATACTGCCAGATGTGCGGCACGCCGAGCTTCGTCAGCTCCGGGAACGGCTCGAGCGCCGCCTGGAGGATCATGTGCGCTTCGGCGGTATTGAACCAGTCGGGCTTCTGGGCGCGAAACGAACTCGAGTCGTAGCCGCACAGTCCATCGACCTCCCCGCGCTCGGCGGCGAGCACGGTATCGATCGAGGACTTGTAGCCATTGACGATGCGGAATTTGGCGCCGGCCAGATTGATCAGAAGCTGGGCGTAGTCGGTGGTGGAGCTGCCGAATGCGCTGCCGCCGAAATTCGACGGCATCTTGAGCGCGTCGTCGAACGTCTTGATCTTCGAGGAACGGTGCGTGACGCACAGCCGCGTGCCGCTGTCGGCGCTGCCGAGGTACTCGAACTTCGTCGGGTCGAACCGGAACTTGCCGGGTTGCAGCAGCGGCTCGACGATGATGCCGGGGAAGATCAGGCCGATGGTTGCGCCTTCCTTCGGCGCGAGGGCAAAGAGAAACTCGGCTGCCTTGGCGCTTCCAGCGCCGGGCATGTTCTGCACGATCACCGTGGGCTTGCCGGCCAAATGCCTGCCGATGTGTCGGGCAACGGCGCGGCCGTAGATGTCATAGCCGCCGCCGGCCTCGGTGCCGACGACAATGCTGACCGTTTTGCCCTCGTAGTAGCTCTGGGCAGCGGCCGGCATTGCACTCGCGATCGCGAGTGATGCGCCTGCAATCGCGGTGCAAACTGCTCTCGCCGAAAAACGCATTTCGTTGCTCCAACTGAACCTGACGACAAGTAACGCGGCAGGTTGCGCAACTCGAAGATGCGTCGCTCACCTGCCCTACGTCACCAATCACTTCCGCCCCAAACCCTTCTTCACGAGCCACGCCTGGATCAGATCGGCGACCTTGTCGCTGTTCTGGTCCATCCTGACCATGTGCGAGTTGCCCTTGATGCCGACGTCCGGCAGATCGACGAGATCGAGGTTTCCGCCGGCTGCCTGGAACGCGGTCTGATAATTTACGCTGTGCTGGCGAATGGCCTTCCAGCGCGGATGATCCTTGGCGTTGTCCCCGATCACGACGAGGATCGGCGTACCCTTGACCGTCGCCGCCTTCTTGGGATCACCGCCGAGCGTCGGCTCGACCGCGATCAGCGCCTTGATCTTGTCCGGCCGCGCCTCGAGCACCTGATAGCCGAACGTGCCGGACTGGCTGTGCACCATCACGATGCACGGGCAGACCTTGTCGACGAGCTGGATGTAGGCCGCGACGATCTGCTTATCGGTCGTCACCCAGCGGGGCACGCCCTGCTTCATGAACTGGTCGTAAGATGCGACGGGGAACTGCGCGCCGGGATAGGTCTCGCGCTTGGCAAATGAGCCGATCGGCCCGACGCGGAACCGCTCCCACGGATCGCCGAGCGGCAGCACGACGGGATCGGGTCCGAACGTCGGCGACCAACCGGAGCGGCCGCGCTCCATCGCGTCGGAGACGTAGACGTCCCAGCCCTTCTTGAGGAAGTAGTTGAGCCAGCCGGGCTTGCCGTCGGGCTTCGTCTCCCAGGTGACGCCGGAGAGGCCGCCCCCGTGCCACATCAGAAGGGGGAGCTTGCCCTTGCGACGCTGGACGAGGAAGTACTGCGCGTACATCTGCTCGACTTGGTAGACGCCGTTCGGGTCGACCTTGGCCGGCACGCCACCGGGCGTGAACACCACTTCCTTGACCGGCTGGCCCTTGATCTCGATGTGCCGGCCGCCGACGTGGAACGAGCCCATGTCACGGAGTGCGACGCCGGATTGGGCGTAGGCGGATGTCGTGGCCGGTAGCAGAGCCAGCAGTGCGGTCGCCAGGATGCGGCGCATCGTGTGTTTCCCCCAGGTGTCAGAATTGAGCTGACGATGCCAGCAACCCGCAGGCCGAGCAAGTGCGTTGACGAGAGAGGACCTGAGCCCCCCGCGACCGGGGCACAACCACGACAGGTTGTGCGCCAATGCGCTTACCTGCCCTACGGCATCCTGCTAGAACATCGGTATGACCGATACAGCACCACAATCGGCGCCGCAGCGCACCGCCCGCAACACCAACGGCAACTACGTGCCTGAGGGCGAACCCGTCCCGATCGTCAAAGGCAGCCAGGTCTATCTGATCGACGGCTCGGGCTACATCTTCCGGGCGTTCCACGCACTGCCGCCGTTGACGCGGCCGTCGGACGGGCTGCCGGTCGGGGCGGTGCACGGCTTCTGCGGCATGCTGTGGAAGCTGATCCGCGAATCGAAGGCCTCCGAGGCGCCGACGCATATCGCGGTCATCTTCGATGCCGGGCGCGAGAACTACCGCAACGAAATCTATCCCGA
>CAMDMH010000501.1 GCA_945901835.1 Devosia equisanguinis
TCACGCTGACCGACATTCCCTACAAGACCGGCGGCCCCGCCCGCTATGTCGAGGTGAAGGAGACCGGCGGCCGGCTCGGCTTCATCACGCCGATGACCCACAATTTCTGCGAGAGCTGCAACCGCGTGCGCCTCACCTGCGCGGGCACGCTCTACATGTGCCTGGGCCAGGAGGACGCCGCGGATCTGCGTGGTCCATTGCGTGCGTCCAACGACGACTCCAAGCTCATGGCCGCCATAGACGAAGCCATCGGCCGCAAACCGAAGGGCCACGACTTCGTCATCGACCGCCGCACCAAGCGCCCCGCGGTCGGCCGCCACATGAGCGTGACCGGCGGTTGAGCCGAGGCGTACGAACGTTACGTAGCGAGTGTAGGGCGGGTAACCCCGGCTGCTGTGCCGGGGGCAACCCGCCGTTGGTTCTTGCGCCCCGGCAGGTTGCGCGCTGATGCGCTTACCTGCCCTACGGCTTCGGTCGTTCCACCGACCTCACTCCCGGCCGAGCACCTTGAGCTGCGGCTTCTCGCGATTGGCCTCGGGCTTGATCGGCAGCCGGCCCGAACGAACCGACATATCCTTGGACAGGCTCTCTGCAAGCATGCGCACGCTGGCCGGAGAACCCGCACCTGTGCGCGTCTCGGCAGACCGCTTCGCCGGACGGAGATTGTAGGGCGGCAGTGGACGCATGAATATTCCCCTGGATGGACTGGCTCCGGCGCTCACTCGAGCAATTTGCGTTCCAGACGGCGACCGCCGATGAGTTTACAAACCCCGACAACAACTTAAAGGGCAGCGCTCGCACGATCATCGTGCAACGAAGCCACAAACCAGCACAAACTTCAGGCATGCCAACTAAACATTGAGCAGATTCATGAGCGGGAAATACCTCGCAACAGTCCGTCTCGTCGAAACGCGATCGCATGCTATAGTTTGCCATCGCTCCCTGCCCAGGAGGCCCACCCGTGGCACAATTCAACCGCGCAGCCGAGGACGTCGGCAACATCGTCAGCCTCGAACACGTCAACGTCCAGGTTCCCGACCAGCAACTCGCGACCGCCTTCTACGTCGTCGGTCTCGGCCTCACTCGCGACCCTTATCAGGTCGTTGGCCTCGTCAACATGTGGATCAACGCCGGCCGCTGCCAGTTCCACTTGCCCACCGGCAAGCCGCAAGTCGTCGCCGGCCACACAGCCGTCGTCATGCCCGGCCGCGCCAACCTGCTGAAGCGGCTTGAGAACGCCTCAAAACTCCTGCAGAATACACGCTTCGCCTTCCACGAGAAGAACGATCACATCGAGGCGGTCTGCCCTTGGGGCAACCGCATCCGCATCTACGAACCGCTCGACGGCAACCGCCCACGCTTCGGCCGCATGATGCTCGGCATGCCCTACGTCGAGCTGGAAGTCGCCCGCGGTAACGCTGCCGGTATCGCCCGGTTCTACAGTAAAGTCTTCGACGCCCCATCGGAGGTCCGCGACGAGCCAGAAGGCCGCGCCGCCCATGTTCGCATCGGCACCGACCAACGCCTCGTGTTCCGCGAAACCGACGGCCCACATCCCGAGTTCGACGGCCACCACGTCGCGATCTATCTCGCCAACTTCTCGCGGCCCTATGAGAAGCTGGCAAAGGCCGGCATCATTTCGCGCGAGACCAACGAGCACGAATACCGCTTCATCGACATCGTCGATCTCGACACCGGTAGCGTTCTCGCCAAGCTCGAGCACGAGGTCCGCTCGATGACGCACCCGTCCTACGCACGCCCGCTCGTCAATCGCAATCCCGACACGTCCGGCCCGAGCTTCTCGCCCGGCCACGAGGGAATGCCCTGGGCGCTGCCCGTGCAAACGAGGATCCAATGAGCACCGTCACCGAGCTTCTCGCCAAGACCTCGCTGTTCGGAAACCTGCCCGCCGAAACCATGGCCAAGGTCGCCAAGCAGATGCGGCCCGTCTCATACTCGAACGGCCAGCAGATCTTCTCGCGCGGCGACCCGGGCACCGAACTCTACATGCTGCTCGAAGGCCGCGTACGGCTGTCGATCATTTCCCTCGACGGCCGCGAACTCGCGTTCGCTCATGCTGCCCCCGGCGACATCTTCGGCGAGATCGCAACCCTCGACGGCGGCGCACGCACGGCCGACGCAACCGCAGTGTCGGCCGCGAAAGCACTGACGTTGACCCGCCCGCAGATCAACACCCTCGTCGAGACGTCGCCGCAGTTCGCGAAAGCCGCCATCGATCTCCTCTGCCGCCGCCTGCGCGAAGGCGACCAGCAGATCGAGGTAATCGCGCTGCACCGCATCGAGGTTCGGCTCGCGCGCTACCTGCTCAGCGCCGTCCGCCAGCAGCACGGCGCGACTCCGCCGAAGAACCCGGCCATCTCTCTCGGCATCAGTCAGGGCGAGCTGGCCCTTGTGCTCGGCGCCAGCCGGCCCAAGGTCAACGCCGCCCTGATGATGCTGGAGGACACCGGCGCGATCACCCGCCAGGGCGACAAGTACGCATGCAACCTCGAAGAGCTGACCACGATCGGCGAAGTCGGATAGGCCGGATAGGCCGGATAGGTTGGCAAAAATCTGCGATTTCTTATCTTCCTCGAGAGCAGGTAACAGAGTATTCTGAAGAAGATTTCGTCGGATTGCGGCTAACGGGTACCGTGTTCATGTTGCGTCGGCTCAGCATTATTGCCATGGCCGGCGCATTCGCCGTCGCGGCCAGTGACGTTTACATTTCCTCCAGCAACCAAAGCTCTATCGCGTTTACTTCAGTACGCGATCTCTCGGGCGCGGCACATCCGCCAGCCGACACCCTGCCCCCCGCAGGCACTCTGAGTTGGAGTTTTGACGTCTGGCAGACCCCCATTGGCTGGCTCCTCGGCACACCGGTCGCCCTCGTTCTGGTCATTTTGGCGCTTCTGCTATGGTGGGGCAGCATAAACCGTCGTGCTCTGGCACGTGGCGAGCCCCTGCCGCGGGATGGCGACACGGACGAGACCACCGCGGATCGCAGCGCTCCCAACACATCCGAGCTGCGCAAAGCCGTATGGTCCTGCCGGCGCGCCTTGGTCGCAGCGGGCCTGTTCAGCGCCCTCGTCAATGTGCTGATGCTGACCGGATCGCTGTTCATGCTCGAGGTCTACGATCGGGTGCTGCCGAGCCGCAGTGTTCCGACCCTGGTCGGTCTGTGCATCATCGCAGCCATTCTGTTCGCAGCCCTTGGCCTTCTCGATCTCATCCGCGCTCGCCTGCTGACGCGCGTCGGCATGGCGATCGACGAAGCGCTGGCCTCCCGCGTGTTCGATGCGCTGGTGCGTCTACCCGTGAGGTTCGGCCATCGCGGAAACAGTCTGCAGCCGCTGCGTGACCTCGATGCCATTCGCTCGGTCATGGCGGGCGGTGGACCGACCGTAGTGTTCGACATGCCATGGTTACCCTTCTATCTGGCTATCATCTTCGCGTTTCACCCCATGCTCGGACTGACCGCGCTCGCGGGCGCGATCGTGCTGGTGGCGTTGACGGTGGCGACGGAACTCCTCGTGCGCCAGCCGATGCGCGATATGTCGGTGCACACGGCCTCTCGCCTCGGCCTTGCCGAAGCCAGTTTGCGCAATGCCGAAGTGCTGGCCGGAATGGGCTTTGCTTCACGGATGCGGAGCACTTGGCTCAAAAGCAACGATTCGGCGATGGTATCGCAACGCCGTGCGTCCGACACCGGCGGTGGCCTCGGCGCCCTCACCACCCATCAGAATTTTCCGTCGTTTTTCGTTGACCGCTGGAATCTCGGTGTGATTCAGAGAGTCCTCCCGAATCAACGGGTGGAGATTCGTGACTATGGCTGGTGGGATCGAGGCAGTTGCCGCGTCGGTCTCGGCTGAT
>CAMDMH010000502.1 GCA_945901835.1 Devosia equisanguinis
GAAGCGGGCGAGGGCGTTCCCGTCGTGGCCAGCACGCCGGCCGCGTTCCGGTTCGCCATCAAGCTCACGGGGCGGGACGGCAGCTATCCCGGGCATGGTCGGCTGCTGGCGCGGGGTTGACGTGACGTCCCCTCGGCATTGCCAACAAGTTTCGGTGGGCTCATAACGCCGGGCAGGTTCCACGGGGAAACACGCATGTCCGCCAAGCTCCAGCTCACGATCGCCTGCGGTGACTACGAGATCATCCGTCCGCTCAAGGAAGGCCTGGTCAAGCCCGACGGCATCGAGCTCACGTTCCTGACCGAGATGGATTCCAACACGCGGCATCACCGCTATATGCACGGGCGCGAGTTCGATATCGCGGAACTGTCGGGCTGTACGTATCTGATTGCGCGCGGCATGGGACAGGAGTTCATGTCGCTGCCGGTGTTCCTGCATCGCCGCTTCCGGCACGGCGCGTTCTACGTGAACACGACGAAGGGAATACGGTCGCCGAAGGATCTCGAAGGCCGCATGGTCGGTGCGAAGTCGTGGACGGCGACGGCGATCCTGTGGATGCGCGGTATCCTCGAGAGTGAATACGGCGTCGACCTGCGCTCGATCACGTGGCTCACCGATCTCGACGAGCACATCGAAGGGTTCGAGCCGTCGAAGGATTTTAAGGTATCCCGGATTCGCGATGACCAGTCGATCGAGGACATGCTGGTCAACGGCGAGGTCGATGCGCTACTGCATCCCGACATCATCGAGCCCATGGAGAACAAGGATCCGCGGGTGGCGCGCCTGTTTCCCGACTTCAAGGGCGAGCAGATCGCTTACTTCAAGAAGAACGGCGTGTTCCCGATCATGCACGTGACAGCGATCAAGCCGGAGCTGCTGGAGCGACATCCTTGGGTCGCGCACAGCTTGATGGTCGCCTTCAACAAGTCGAAGGCGCTGACGATGCGGCGCATGGAAAATCCCCGCGTCATTCCGCTGGCGATGTGGCGCGAGGAATGGGAGGCGCAGCGCGAGATCTTCGGGCGCGATCCCTGGGAGTATGGGTTGACCCCGGGCAATCTGAAGAACATCGAGACGATGATCGGATATGCACACGGTCAGGGTCTGATCCCCCGCCGGATGAAGGTCGAGGAGTTGTTCCTCAACCCGACGGCGGGTGCCAAGCGCGACGGTATCTTCCGGTATTGAGGTCGAGTTCGCGAAGCCTTGTCTGCGTACGGCTATGAAAGATCATCCCGCCGCGCGCGCTGCTTCAGTGCCTGCAATTTCTCGCCGATCTTCGACACGCGGGCTTTGGCCGCGAGCGTTTTCGTCTGCTGCTTCACGATCCCTGCGAGCGACGTGGCCCGGCTTTTGAGATCGACCATTTGCTCGTAAGCGACGCCGGCCATTGCCTTCGACGCTGCCAGTAGACGTTCGTCGAGATTGTTGCCGTGGCCTTCGAGCGAGAGCGTGATGCTCTCGCGCTTGGCGAACGCCCTAATCCACGGGATCACGCACAGCAGCGTGGCGATGATGAAGGCGAGCTGCAACCCGATGCGATCCGCGAGCCAACCGATGATGATGGCGCCGAGTGCCGGGACGCCGCGGTAGATCATCGTGTAGAGCGACATCACGCGCGCGCGCAGTGCGTTGTCGACGGATGATTGCACCAGCGCCTGTGTGCCTGTCGACATCATCGTTAGCGCGCCGCCCCAAAGGGCGCCGCACAACACCGCGAGCCACAGCCAGCCCGTCGAACAGAACGCGACGGTTGCGATCAGGTTGATCATGAACGCCAGCAGCACCGCGAAGGTGAGGCCGTGCGTGCGTCCGTACATCGCGATTGCGCCTGCAGCGAGCATCGCACCGACGCCCATGCCCGCGGTCAGCCAGCCTAGCCCTTCGGGGCCCGCTGCGAATACCTTGTCGGCAAACCCTGGCAGCAGATCCTGCAGCGGCCTCACCCAGATCGCGCCGATCGTCATCAGCATGAACAGTGGCCCGATGCCGGGATGGCTGCGCACGTAGGCGAGGCCTTCGACGATGTCGCTCATCATTCCACCGTGCCCGTGTGAGGTGCGATCGGTAAAATCGATGCGTACCGCGAATAAGCCGGCGAGATAGAACAGGATACCGACGGCGTTCGCGACGAAGGTGTAGCCGACGCCCGATTGCGAGATGACGTATCCGGCAAGCGCGGGCCCGATGAACCGCGCGGCGTTGTAGAGCGCGCTGTCTGTCGCGAGCGCGCTCGGCAGCACTGCACGGGGCACCGTCGTCGGCACGATCGTATGGCGCGAGATCGCGTTGAACGGATGCACGCAACCAAGCGCCAGCGACAGCAACAGCAGCAGCCAGATGTTCATCAGTCCCGTGAATACGAGCGCTGCCATGGCAGCCGCGATGACGAGGCTCAAATACTGCGCGATCTTCTGGACTTCGACCGGGTTCGACTTCTCGGTGAACGCTCCGACGAACGGCGCCAACACGATCATCGGCGCATAATCGACCGCGACGACGATGCCGACCCATGTATTGCTTTTGGTGAGTTCCCACGCCAGCCACAGCGTCCCGATGCGCTGCATCCACAGGGTCACCAGCGCCGGCGACATGCCGCCCATGAACAGGGCGTAGTTGCGGTGCGTCCACACCTCCATCATCGGCCGCATCGCGTCGGGAATCTTCATGCCGGTCCTTCGGGCCCCCATAGCCGGTGCCGGAACTGATCTCCGGCATGCTATTCTTTTTCAAGTATACCGCGCAAAAACCGCTTGCGTCTGGCCCCATGTACGCTTGTCGATTTCCTCGAAGCGATCGGGCAGCGCGATCTCCACGTCGGCTCGTTCTTCCAGCACGGCGATCGCGCCGGGCGTGAGCCAACCACCCTCGGCTGCAGCTTGCAGCGCCTTTTGGCCGAGCTCTTTGCCATAGGGCGGATCGCACAGGACGAGGCCGAACTGATCGCCACGTCCGGCGGGGCCGATCGTCGTCGCGTCGCGCCGGAATATGCGCGTGACGCCAGTGAGCCCGAACGCTTCGATGTTCTCGCGGATCAAGCCGCGCGCGTCGGCGTCCTGTTCCACGAACAGGCAATAGGCCGCGCCGCGCGACAGGGCTTCGAGCCCGAGCGCGCCGGTGCCTGCGAACAGGTCGAGCACGGGCACGCCCTCGACGTCGAAGCCGTCGACGCCGTGCGCCAGGATGTTGAAGATCGATTCGCGTACGCTATCGGACGTGGGTCGCAATCCCTCGTGATCTGGGCTGGCGATCGGCCTACCGCGAAACTTGCCGGCGACGATTCTCATTCGTCGTCGCCCCTCATTCGTCGTCGTCAGCGGGTAAGGGGCGCCACTTAGCGTCGCCACTGCGACCGGGTTTGCGCGGCTTCGACGTATCGGGGCGCGCGTTTTGCGGCTCCGTGCCCTCGACGAGGCCGAGCTCACGCGAGATGGCGAGGCCGAGCTGGTCGCGCAGCGTCCGCCGCCGGATACGCTCTACTTCGCCCTCCGGTAGGTCGAGCAGCTGGAATGGCCCGAACGAGATGCGAATGAGCCGGCTTACCTCGAGGCCGAGATGGCCTAGGATGCGCCGGATCTCGCGGTTCTTGCCTTCGCGCAGGCCGACCGTCAGCCACACGTTGGCGCCCTGCGGGCCGTCGAGCGTCGCTTCCACAGGGCCGTAGTTAACGCCGTCGAGGCTGATGCCTTCCTTCAGCTCGTCGAGCTGCGCCTGGCTGACGCGCCCACGCGCGCGCACTCGGTATCTTCGCAGCCAGCCCGTCGCCGGCAACTCCATGTAGCGCGCCAGAGCGCCATCGTTGGTGAGCAGCAGCAGCCCCACGGTGTTGTAGTCGAGCCGGCCGACCGAGATCACGCGCGGCAGGTCCGACG
>CAMDMH010000503.1 GCA_945901835.1 Devosia equisanguinis
GGGTTAGCAGCGCGGGGCACTGCTAACCCGACCTACAGCGCCGCCTTGATCTTGGCGGCGTTGGCGGCGAGCACGCTCACGTCTTCCATCTTGCCGGTGTGAGGCTTGAGGGCGACTCCTTCGTGGCGCGGCATCACGTGATAGTGGAGGTGAAACACCACCTGCCCGCCGGCGGGCTCGTTGAACTGCTGGATGGTGATGCCCCCCGCGCCGAACGCCTTCATCTGCGCCTTGGCGATCTTCTGCACGGTCGCCAGACAGGCGGCGAGTTGCGCCGGGGTCGCATCGAGGACATTGCGCGCGGGCGTCTTCGGAATGACCAACGTGTGGCCTTCGCAGCGGGGCATGATGTCCATGAAGGCCAGCGTATCTGCGTCCTCGTAGACTTTCGTGGACGGGATCTCGCCGCGCAGGATCTTCGCGAAGATGTTGTTGGTGTCGTAGGTCATATCGGGCTCCCGGATATTGTGGTGCAGCTTGTAATGCGGCGGCTGCGGAAATGCGATGGCCATGTCGATGGGCTGTAGCTAAGCTTAAAGCGCACGCCCAAGGCTGACCAACGCCGAAGCAAAGAAGTCGAGAAGGATATGCTCATGCCCAAACCGATTCTGTTGCCCGACTTTCAACCGGCAGAAGCCGATGCCGAGGTCCCGCGTCTGTCGCGTCGTGGCCTTCTGGCGGGAACCGGCTCGCTCGTTGCAGCCGCCGTTGCCACGCCGGCCCTGGCGCGCGCGCCGATGTTGAACACCAAGGCGCCGGGATTCTATCGCTTCCAGCACGGTCAGTTCGAATGCACGGTCGTATCGGACGGCCCGCTGCCGATCGGGCCGGCTTTGCGCACATTCCGCGGAGCGCCGGAAGCCGAGATCACCAAGGGCATCACCGACTACTTCCTGCCCATGGACAATGTCGTGCTCGACCAGAATGCACTCATCGTCAACACCGGCGACAAACTGGTGCTCATCGACACCGGCATGCTTTCGGTGCAGCGCCCCAATACCAAGACCGGCCGACTGCTCATCAGCATGAAAGAGGCCGGCATAAATCCTGCGGACATCGATGCAATTCTGCTCACCCATCCGCACATCGATCACAGCGGCGGCATCATGTCTGCCGACGGCAAGACGCGCAATTTTCCGAATGCGCAGATCTATCTGCGGGAAGGCGACTTCAAGTTCTGGACCGACGAAGCGCGCTTCGGAACTCCTGCCGAGGGGTCGGCGCGAACCGCCATCAAGAACCTGCTGCCCAATAAAGACCGTCTCGTGTTCTACAAGGACGGCCAGGAAGTCATCGGCGGGATCACGGCCATGCAGACTCCGGGGCACACCATGGAACACTGCGTGTTCATGATCAGCTCCGGGGGCAAGACGATCTGCAATATCGGCGACGTCGCCCATCACCCCGTTCTGTTCGAAAAGCCTCGGCTCGAGGTCGCGTTCGACACCGATTCCAAGCTCGGGGTCGCTTCACGCGTCAAGCTGTTCGACATGCTGGCGGCCAACAAGATACCCGCGCTAGTATTCCACATGGCGTGGCCCGGGATCGGCAATCTCGCCAAGGCCGGCGACGGCTACCGCTACGTGCCCGTTCCGATGCAGTTGGTGGACTGATCCCCTGGCCTAATCCTGCTCTTCCGGCGCTTCGACCTGTTGCAGGGGGCCACGGCGGAAGGGCGTCGCGCCGGCCAGCGCTTCGCGGATTTCCTCCATCTGCAGGCGCTCGTCGACGAGGAAGCGATCGACGGCACGACGGAAGCCGGCGTCGGCGATATAGTGCGCGGAATACACGGCGACCGGTGCATAGCCCCGCGCCAGCTTGTGATCGCCCTGGGCGCCGGCCTCGACGCGGGAGAGCTTGTGGGCGATCGCGTAGTCGATGGCCTGATGGTAACAGACCTCGAAATGCAAGCTGGGGTGGTTCTCGGTGCAGCCCCAGTAGCGGCCATAGATGCAATCGCCGCCGACCATGTTGAGCGCGCCCGCGATGGTGCGGCCCGCGCGCTTGGCCATCACGAGCAGGCATTTGTCGGCCATGGACTCGCCGAGCAACGAGAAGAAGCGGCGATTCAGATAGGGCCGGCCCCATTTGCGGGAGCCCGTGTCCATGTAGAATGCGTAGAAGGCGTCCCAGTGCGCTTCGGTGATATCTTCGCCGCCGATCCATTCGATTTCGATACCGGGGGAGAGCGCCTGGGTACGCTCCTTGCGCAATGCCTTGCGCTTGCGGGACGCGAGAGTTCCGAGGAAGTCGTCGTATGTCGTGTAGCCGGCGTTCGCCCAATGGTACTGCTTGCCGGTGCGCTGAAGATATCCGAGCGCGCCCAACCGCTGCCATTCGCCTTCGGACATGAACGTAACATGGGCGGAGGACCAGCCCTGGCGGCGGGTCAACTCGGCAGCGCCTCCCGCCAGCAGCGCCTCGTGATGTTCGGCGTCCGGTCCTTCGGGCACAAGGAGGCGGCGGCCGGGCACCGGCGTGAACGGCACGGCGAGCTGCAGCTTGGGGTAATAGTTGCCTCCGGCCCGCTCGAAGGCATCGGCCCAGCCATGGTCGAAGATGTATTCGCCCTGGCTGTGCGTCTTGGCGTAGGCCGGAGCGACGCCCAGCACGTCACCTGCGGCATTCTCGAGCACCAGATGCTGCGGCACCCACCCGGAACGGCCACCGACCGAACCGGAGGTTTCCAGCGCCTTCAAAAATGCGTGCAGCAAAAAAGGGTTCAGCGTCGCCGGATCAGGGGCCGCGCACGCATCCCAGGCGGCGGCCGGGACGTCGTCTATGGACGGCAACACTTTAATGACGGCCTTGGTGTCTGGTCCACTACCGCCGCGTGTCCTACTCATTTCCCACGCCCGCCGAACTTCTGCTGTCGACACTTTTAGTATACGCCCGTCAAGGCACAACCGATCACGCAACGTGCATGCACTTGCCGTGTTTTGCCATGGATCGGCGGAACCGGGCAGAGTAAATTGGTGGCGGGATCATCTTCGATAGCAACTCGTCGATACCATCATGGGGCCGATTTCATGTCGAGCAAGCTGAACGCACTGGCAGCCGCAGGGATCGCGCTATCCCTTTCGCTGACCTTGGCCTTCGCCACACCGCAAGCCGCGTTCGCCCGCGAGCCGGAAGCCGGCGTCAAGGTCGGCAACATGTCGTTCGCGCGGCGGCTCGTTTCCGCCGAGTCGGTCGAGGAAATGGGAGAACAGCAGTACCGGCAGCTTCTGCAGAAGGCCAATCAGCAAGGCGCGCTGATGCTCGACACGACGCCGGTCGTCCAGAAAGTGCGCAAGATCGCGGAGGATCTGCTGCCCCACTCGGTGACATGGAACGAGCGCGCGAAGGCGTGGCGCTGGGAGGTCAACGTGTTCCGTTCACCCACCATCAACGCGTTCTGCATGCCGGGCGGTAAGATCGCGTTCTTCACGGGCATAATCGACAATCTCAAGCTGACCGACGACGAGATCGCCATGATCATGGGCCACGAGATCGCGCATGCGCTGCGCGAGCACGCCCGCGAGCGCGTCGCGAAATCGAACATCACGAAGTACGGCGCCGTGGCCGTCAGCATCGTCCTGGGCGATGCAGCCGGACAACTCGCACAGGTCGGCGGTGGCCTCTACGGATTGAAATTCGGTCGCAACGACGAGACGGAGGCCGATCTCGTCGGCATGGAGATCGCGGCCCGCGCCGGTTATGACCCCCGCGCCGGCATCAGCCTGTGGGAGAAGATGAGTTCGGTGAACAAGAAGCAGCCGCCGCAGTGGATGTCGACGCATCCCTCGCATGGCACGCGCATCGACACGATCCGCGCGAACCTGCCCAAGGTGATGCCGCTCTACGAGGCCACGCTCAAGCGTTGAGG
>CAMDMH010000504.1 GCA_945901835.1 Devosia equisanguinis
CTGATCGAATTGCCGAAGGCAATTCGGCGCCCTCCGCGGGGGAGGCGGACTCCCGCCGGGTCGCCTTGCTCCCTGGCCCTGCGGGCCATTGGGGATCGTCGATGGCAATAGATCAGATCTCGGACGATGGAAGCGAGCCGCGGCCGAGCGAGGCCGACGGGCAACCGGCGTTGTTCGGGTCGGAGCCGGGGGCGGCGCCGTATGTCGTGCTGGCGCGTAAGTATCGGCCGGAGAACTTCGGCGACCTGATCGGCCAGGAAGCGATGGTCCGGACGCTCAAGAACGCGTTCGCCACGAACCGCATCGCGCAGGGCTATATGCTGACGGGCGTGCGTGGCGTCGGCAAGACGACCACGGCGCGCATTCTGGCGCGGGCGCTCAATTACGCGAAGGACGGTCTCGTCGACCGGCCGACGGTCGATTTCGACGGCTACGGCATCCATTGCCGCGACATCATCCAGAGCCGCCACGCCGACGTGATCGAGATGGACGCCGCGTCCAACACCGGTGTCGACAACATGCGCGAGATCATCGAGAGCGCGCGCTACAAGCCGATCCTCGCGCGCTACAAGGTCTACATCATCGACGAGGTTCACATGCTGTCGAAGGGCGCGTTCAACGCGCTCCTGAAGACGCTTGAGGAGCCGCCGGCGCATGTGAAGTTCATCTTCGCGACGACCGAAATCCGCAAAGTGCCGGTCACGGTGCTGTCGCGCTGCCAGCGTTTCGATCTCAGGCGCGTGGACGTGCCGGTGCTGATGAAGCACTTTGACGGGATCGTCGCCAAGGAAGGCGCGCGGGCCGAGCAAGACGCGCTGGCGCTGATCGCTCGCGCGGCAGAGGGCTCGGTGCGCGATGGACTATCGCTGCTCGATCAGGCGATCGCGATGGGCTCGGGGATGGTTTCGGCCGATTCCGTGCGCGCGATGCTGGGTCTGGCCGATCGCGGGCGGATTTTCGATCTCGTGGAGTTGATGCTCGGCGGCAAGCCGGGGCCGGCCATTCTCGCGCTGGAGGCGTTGCACAAGGACGGCGCGGAGGCGGTGCAGGTGTTGTCGGATCTCGCCGAGAGCATTCACATCGCCAGCCGCATCAAGGCAGCCGGTGCAGAGGCAGCCGGCGAAGGGCTTTCGGCGGAGGAGAAGCGCAGGGCGACGGCGGTCGCTGGGCAGATCTCGATGCCGCTGCTGGCGCGCACGTGGCAGATGCTGCTCAAGGGAATCGAGGAGGCGGGGCGCGCTTCCGACCAACTCGCGGCGGCCGAGATGGTGCTGATCCGGATCGCCTATACGGCCGATCTGCCTTCGCCGGACGCTATCATCCGCGCGCTCGGCAGTGGCGGCGGTGCGGCTGGTGCGGGGCGTCCCGCAGGCGGCGGTGGGGCGCAGCCGGAGCGCGGGCCGCTCAACGTGGATACCTCGACGCCGCCGGGGATGGCGCGAGCGTCGGGAGGTGATAGCGATGGCGTCGCCGCCGGGCTCCCGCAAGGCGTTGCTGCACGCGCGTCGTTGCCCGATCCGCGCAGCCTCGCCGAGATCGCCGACCTCGCCGGCAACATGCGCGACATCAAGATCAAGATGCTGATCGAGAATGTCGTCGAGCTCGTGCGGTTCGAGCCTGGTCGGCTGGAAATAAGCCTGGGGCCGAGTGCGCCAGCTGGATTCACGGGCGAGCTTACGGAAAAGCTCGCCAAGTGGACTGGCCGGCGGTGGATCGTCTCGATCTCGCGCGAAAAGGGGGCTACGCCGATGGGCGTGGTCAAACGTGCGGCCGAGGCTGCCGAGATCGATCGTCTAAAGGCTGTTCCCGCGTTGAAGGCCGTGCTCGATGCGTTTCCCGATGCATCCATCAAGGCCGTACGGCCGTTGAAGCAGGACGGCTCGTAAGGGCGTCAGACCCTCCGGGTCTGATAGCACGGTGAATTTACGCCGCGATCATGCTGATCGACACTTCGCATCGCTTCCGGGTGTCAGACCCGGAGGCTCGGACACCATCGAGAGGTCCCGATGAAAGACATCTTCGGAATGATGAAGCAGGTTCAGCAGATGCAGGAGCGCGCGCAGCGCATGCAAGAGGAGCTGGCTGCGATCCAGATCGGCGGCGAGGCTGGTGGCGGACTGGTCAAGGTGAAGCTGTCGGGCAAAGGCGACTTGAAGGAGATCAAGATCGATCCGTCGCTTATGAAGCCCGACGAGGCCGAAATCGTCGAGGATCTCATTGTAGCAGCGATGACTGACGCCAAAGCGAAGGTCGAAAGCCAGATGCAGTCGAAGATGCAAGAGCTGACGGGCGGGCTGCCAATCCCGCCGGGGCTGAAGCTGTTTTGATTTTCAGGCGGTGGATTGCGCGCTTCGCGCGAATACACCCTACGGGAAGGTCAGCGGCGGTCGAGAAGGCTGATGACGGCGAGGACGGCTGCCGAGACGGTGAGCTGCGCGATGACGAGGCTGGCGATCAGCATGGCGGTTCTCCCTTGGGGTTGGTGAGATTCAGATTGCCGTAATCTTGGTTTCCAGAAAGTTACCTGGGGAACAGAAACTGGAAGTTCTTGCGCTGCGCAGTTCAGTCTCGACTGATTCGGCTGAGAGTGCCGAGAAAAAAAGTGGTCGCGATCAGAACGAGCGATACGACGCCTGCCGTCAGCATGAGCTGGGCGAGTATGGAAGCGAATGTTGTTACAGCAGACATGGCGGGCTCCTGCGAAACGAGTAGTGTCGCAGAGCACAATGGCCGGTCTTGAGATTGCGGGAAGTTCCGCGCGTGACTCGTGCGATCGCGGTGTTGGCGCGACGAGAATGGCGGATCGCGGCCAGTGGCCATGCGCGCCAACAGAGAAGTTTCTGCGTTCCCGGAAGCCGACTGCAGCCAGGCTATCCGGGATCTTCAAACTTCTGATCGGGGGCAAGACCCCGGCCCTTCAAGCTCAGACCTTGCGGCCGAAGCATTCGTCCGGGGACGCTAGAGTAAATTGCGGATCGCCGCCAGTCTAGATTAGCACTTAGGGGCCAGTGACCTTGACCCGACCTACGGCATTCGGGCGTTACGACGCTCAGCGAGCCCGCGCGATGCAGAAGGTGACCGCTTCCAGCATCGCCTTCTTCGGCGGGCTGTCGCGGAACAGGCCGAGCGCATCGCGGGCCATGGCGCCGCAGTGGCGGGCGCGGTCCAGCGTCGCGTCGATGGCCTTGTGGCGCTTCATCAGCGCGATCGCGTGGGGCAGATCGGAGTCGCCGATCTCACCCTGGACGAGCGTGCGCTGCCAGAAAGCACGTTCTTCTTCCGATCCGCGCCGATAGGAGAGGATGACCGGGAGCGTGATCTTGCCTTCGCGGAAATCGTCGCCGACCGATTTACCGAGCCGGGCGCTGTCGCCGGAATAGTCGAGGGCGTCGTCGACGAGCTGGAAGGCGATGCCGAGCGAGCGGCCGTAGGATTTCATCGCGGCCTGCTCGTCGGCCGGTCGATTGGCGATGGCGCCGCCGACCTCGGTCGCGGCCGAGAAAAGCGCTGCCGTCTTGGCGTTGATGATCGCGAGGTACTCGTCCTCGGTCGTGGCCATGTTCTTGGCGGCGGCGAGCTGCATGACCTCGCCTTCGGCGATCACGGCAGAGGCGTTCGACAGGATCTTGAGGGCTGTCAGGGAGCCGACGTCGACCATCATGCGGAAAGCCTGGCCGAGCAGGAAGTCGCCCACCAGAACGCTCGCCTGATTGCCCCACAGGATGCGCGCAGCCTTCTTGCCGCGGCGGAAGTCGCTGTCGTCGACGACGTCGTCGTGCAGCAGCGTTGCTGTGTGCATGAATTCGACGGCGGCGGCGAGGCGGATATGGCCCTCGCCTTTATAGCCGACGAGCTTGGCCGCGGC
>CAMDMH010000505.1 GCA_945901835.1 Devosia equisanguinis
TGGTTTCCCCCAGCGTATCGTAGCCTCGGTAATCCGCGAGCACTGCGGTCACGACGTTGGGCGCGTGGGTCTCCTTGATCGTGTGACTGAGATAGCGCGGCGCCGTATGCATGTGGATCGGCGTGTCGGGCGGGCCGATCGGCGGCAGATTCCACGTGCCCCACACGAGCGCCCCGCCGACGACCCCCGACACGAACAGCGGCAGCGCGACGTTGCGCGGCTTCGGGTACTCGCGCGATTTCGTCGAGTGCAGCGTTGCGAGCAGGATCACCGTCGATATGCCAGCACCCACGGACGCCTCGGTCATCGCCACGTCGACCGCGTCGAGCGCGATCAGCACGCTCGCCATGAGGAAACTGTAGATGCCGGCGAGAACGACCACGCCGAACAGGCTGCGCTGGCCGACGATGGCGATCGTGATCGCCGCCAGCAGCGTCAGCAGCACGGCATTGATGAGTGGCTCCATCAGCGCGCCTCCCCGCTCTCGCTCGAGCCGGCGTCGCGATGGCGCCGGTCTTCGTGCAGCAGCGGTTCGACGCCTTCGTCCAGTGCTGCCTGCGCGAGCGCATGCGAGGCGACGGGGCCCATGAAGAAGAACAACGCGAGCAGTAATGCGAGTTTCAGCGTCACGAGGGACAGCCCCGCTTGCAGCATCAGCCCCCCGAGCAGCAGTCCGGCGCCGAGCGTATCGGTGACGCTTGCTGCACGCATCCGCGTGTGGAGGTCCGGCATCCGGACGAGGCCGATCGCGCCGATCACGACGAAGCCGCTGCCGACGAGGATCATCGCCCCGCTCAGCCAATCGAGCAGCAGTGCGCTCATTTCGTTTCCTCCCCTGCGTCGTAGGCGAGATCGCCGTGGCGGAAGAATTTCAGCACCGCCAGCGTCGAGATCACGTTGATCAGCCCATATGTGATCCCGATGTCGAGCCATTCCGGGCGCCCGTTGAGGAACCCGATAACAGCCAACAACAAGATCGCCAGCGTACCGACGGAATTGCCGGCGAGCACGCGGTCGAACACGGTCGGTCCGCGGATGGCGCGGATCACCGCGAGCACGAGTGCGGCCAGCACCGCCAATGTCGCCGCGATCAGCATCACGCGCTTCCTTCGAACTTCGTCACGCGGGCATCCATTCCGCCGCCCTCCAGATCGAGTGCTCCATCGCGCACGAGGGCATGAACGGTGAGGTGTTTGCCGCGAACATGGGTGGTGATGGTTCCCGGCGTCAGCGTGATGGAGTTCGCGTAGGTCGCGATGCCCACGGACGTTTTCTGACTCGCGTCGACCACCGTCATCGTCGGTGAGATCGGCAACTTGGGGTGCAAGATGATCCTGGACACGGCCCACGCCGACTTCACGACCTCCCATGCGAGCCACGGAAAGTACGTGACGGCCCCGGTGAGCAGGTGCGTGGGATGCCCTTCCGCGTCGGCGGTGCCCATGCGCCTCGCGACGACCACACACCCAAAGCTGCAAACCGCGCCCATGATGACGAGGAAAGGCGTGTAGTGCCCGGACAAGGCGAGCCAGAATGCGAAAAGCATCAATCCCAAGCTGGCGTGCCGCATACCGGCTCTCCTTTCGCTTCGACTGCCGATCGATCCGGCGGTGTTGAAAGCGACCCTCTGCGTTCTCCTCGCATCCGTTCCTACGCTGATCCGGCACCAGTGGTCGAGACCCCGGGCATGGCCGTCTGAGCCTAGCCCGCTGCTTCAGCCTTCCGTCACAGCGAGAAGTACGGGCGGTGCATTCGCAGCCACCAAGGATTGACACACGGCAACCGCGACGACGAGATCCATTTCTGCCCTCAGCACCAGCGTCACCAGCGGTTGCGGGTGCACGGGAGCCGGTGCGATCTCTCCCGACGCGACATTGACGTTGCAATTCTGGAACGCATTGAGCGACATGGGTATCGAGTGCGCCGGAATGTTCCACGGCGCCAGAGCTTCGACGAGGCTTTCGAGGCAGGCGGTCCGCCCACCTTCTCCTTCACTGGAGCACAGCCCGAGCTGCAGGTCGTGCCGGCCGTAGGGCCTGAACCCGTCCTCGATCACCACCATCATCGGATTGTTGAGCTTGCTGAACAGCTTGTCGCCGACGTCGAGCCACAACTTCATGTTGTAGACTTTGGTCCGCGCCTGATCGAAGCGCTCGCCGAGGTCGGCCGCGTTGAAGGCAACGAGGCTCACGCCCGATCGCGCAGTTATCCGCAGCGAATGTCCCGCTCGCATTTGGAACGCTGCGCCACCCTTGGGGCTGAGTTCGATTTCGGCAATCGATGTCATCGAAAGGCTTCCTTGCTCCCGCAACTGCTCACTTGTTCCCCGCGTGTTTCCGCCGACGGTTCCAAACAACGAAGTCGTCCCTGGGCTTGTCCCCAGGGCAATTCAATTCACGTAGGTCATCCCGGTGCGCGTCACCGGGATCCAGGGTGCAACAATGGCAATGCGCCGGGTTGTGGCAAACTCGATCCCGGGCACAAGGCCCGGGATGACCGTATTCTATAGAACTGAATCGCCCTGGGCTTCTCCCCGGGACCCAGTTTGCCGCTTGCTCGAACGTTGGCGATCGTGGCGCTCTGGATCCAGGCGACGAGCACCGGGATGACCATGTATCGAGGATCCAGCCGAGTTCCCGGACTATTCAAGACTGCTCATGGCTGCAGGATCGTCGCGCCGACTTCGAGGCCGCCCGTGCGGGATGCCTTGTCCGGGCACGCGCTGAACGCCACGAGCAGATCCGTCTCGGCCACGAGATCGATATCGACCGGCGCGTCTGGCCGCACCTGCGTGCGCCGCATTCCCCCCGTCGCCTGGTCGATCACCATGTTCTGGAACAGGTTCACCGGGCTCGGAATGTCGACATACGGGATGCCCCACGGCTTGCAAGCACTCGTCAGGTTTTCGGCGCAGCCGTGCGTCGGCACCTTCAGGTCGGCATGCAGGTATTCGGCGAGGCGGCCTTCGGCAGCCGATCGCTCGTGCCGCGCCCGGCTGCACATGCCGAACTGCATGTCGTGCGTGCCGAGCCCTTCGAATCCGTCAGCCACCATCACCAACAGTCTCTGCCCCGAGCGCGAAACCATGCTGTGCCCGCGCTTCAGATAGATGCAGCGATTGGCCTCTTTCGTCAGAGCCTGATCGAAGCAGTCGCGGTAATCGCTGGCATCGAAGGCTACGAAATCGATGATCGTGCGGGCCGAGAGACGCAGGATCTGCCCGCGCGCAATCTGCGACGACCAGCCGGTATTCCTGGCCGCGACTTCTTGTTTGACGATGCGCACGCCTCAGGTCTCCTTACTGCACGCGATCAATTCGCAGATTCGACGTTGCGCCGCGTCATGGCGACGATGTCCGCGGGCGCGTTCAAAAGTTTTATCACCATTGCCTGAACCTCTTCGCCGGAAACCGCGTTGGTCTCGAGCTTCATGCGCTCGGCGTGGGCGAGGAATTCCGGATCCTTCATTGCGGCCATGAAGGCGCGTCGCAGCGCCGCGATCCGGTCGGCCGGCACATCCGGCGGCACGAAGAACGGCCGGCCCATGGTTTGACGCGACATGACGAGTTCGATCTGCGCCCGTTCGGCGTCGTTGCGCGCCATCTCGGTGATGAGCGGGACGTTCGGCAGTTCCGGATGCTTTGAGAGCGCCATCTGCATGATGATGTTGACGGTGCCGTCCTTGAACCACTGCGGCCGGTTCTGCTTGGCTGTGGTCCACGACCAGCCGCAATTGCCGTCGACTTCGCCACGCTCCATCGCGAGGATCGATTCGTTTGTGCCGGGATAGCCGTTGATCACCTTTATCTTCAGGCCGAACAGGCTCTTCAGGAACACCGCGAACATCTCCGAGTCCGACCCCTT
>CAMDMH010000506.1 GCA_945901835.1 Devosia equisanguinis
ATCGCGTCCTCGTCGGAGATCGCGAGAATGTTGCCGAGCACGATCGTCTGGACGTTCACGGACGTCGGGTTTAGCGACGACATCAGAAGGCCGGCCGCGAAGAACGTCGTGAATACGAGACCGATGACGGTGTCCTCCCGCAACCGCGACTGCTGCTTCACGAACGTCATCCCGAGTGCGGCAATGAGGCCAGCGAAGAACGCGCCGACCGCGAAGGGGAGCTTCAGAAGGTATGCGGCGGCGACTCCTGGAACGATCGAGTGGGCCAGGGCGTCGCCCATCAGGGACCAGCCCTTCAACATCAGAAACGCGGAAAGAAAGGCGCAGGTGGCGCCGACGAGTGCGGACACCCACATCGCCTTCAGCATGTATTCGTAGCCGAACGGGACCAGAAGCTCGCTCATCGCGCCTTCTCCGACGGCTTAGCCTCACGCGCGGGAACGGGCTCCTCGCGGGCGATCGGCTGGTCGGAAGATTTTTTCTCGCCGTAGAAGACGACGGGGCGCTCGTCGTCGGTCAGCACGGTGACGCTGCGGGCATCGTCGTCGTCGTGGAGCGCGCTGCCCGAGAGCCGGAAGTGGCGCAGCACGCCGCCGAATGCCCGCTCCAGATTGGCCTGGGTGAATGTGGTCGCGGTGGGGCCGGCGGCGAGAACCGTGCGATTGAGCAGCACGACCTCGTCGCAGAAGTCCGGGACGCTGCCGAGGTTATGGGTCGAGACGAGCATCACGTGGCCCTGTGCGGCGAGTTCGCGCATCAGGTCCACGATGGCGTTCTCGGTCTTCACGTCGACGCCGGTGAAGGGCTCGTCGAGCAAGATGAGCCGGCCTTCCTGCGCGAGGGCGCGGGCGAGGAACACGCGCTTTCTCTGGCCGCCGGAGAGCTCGCCGATCTGGCGCAAGCGGAAGGCGGTCATGCCGACGCGCTCGAGGGCCTCCGTCACCTTGGTGCGGTCGGCAGTTGAGGCGCGGCGCATGAAGCCCATGCGGCCGTAGCGGCCCATCATCACCACGTCCTCGACGAGAACGGGAAAGCTCCAGTCGACGTCCTCGGATTGTGGGACGTAAGCGACGAGGTTCTGGCGCTGGGCTTCCTTGACGGGCAGTCCGTAGATGCGGACCTCGCCTGCGGACGGACGCTGAAAGCCCATGATCGCCTTGAAGAGCGTGGACTTGCCAGAGCCGTTTATGCCGACGAGCCCGCAGATGGTGCCGGTGCGCAGACTGAAGTTCGCGTTGTCGAGCGCTGTGTGGCCGTTGGGATAGGTCACCGTGAGGCCCTGCACGGACAGCGAGGGCGCGGAGCCTGGGGTCGCTCTACCTATGTCCGGAGTTGCAGCGAGGGCTCCCGTGGTCACTTACCGAATCCTTTTGCGATGGTGTCGGCGGTGACCTCGAGGAGCTTCAGATAGGTCGGGACGGGGCCGTTCTCGGCGCTGAGGCTGTCGACGTAGAGCACGCCGCCATAGCGTGCGCCGGTTTCCTTCGCGACCTGCCGGGCTGGTTTGTCCGATACGGTGCTCTCTGAGAATACGACCGGGATCTTCTCCTTGCGCACACGGTCGATCACGCGGCGCACCTGGCTGGGCGTGCCCTGCTGGTCGGCGTTGATCGGCCAGAGATAGAGTTCCTGCAGGGCGTAGTCGCGGGCCAGATAGGAAAAGGCGCCTTCACTGGAGACGAGCCAGCGCTGGTTGGCTGGAATCGCTTCGAGGCGTTTGCGCACAGGCGCGTCCATCGCCCTGATGCGGGCGGCATATTCGGCGGCGTTCTTCGCATAAGCGGCGGCATTGGCCGGATCGTATCGCGACAGCGCCTTGCGGATGTTCTCGACGTAGACGAGCGCGTTCGACGGGGACATCCAGGCATGCGGATTGGGCTTGCCGGTGTAGGGGCCCTCGCGAATGCCGACCGGCTCCATGCCTTCCGTGACGATCGCGCCCGGCACACCCTTGAGCTGCTCGAAGAAGCGCTCGAACCAGCGCTCCAGGTTCATGCCGTTCCACAGTACGAGCTGGGCGGACTGAGCCTTGACGATGTCGAGGGGCGTGGGCTGGTAGTCGTGGATCTCGGCACCGGGCTTGGTGATGCTGTCGACGATGGCACTGGTGCCGGCGACGTTCTGGGCGATGTCCTGGATGACGGTGAACGTCGTCACCACGCGGAACGGCTTGGCCTGCTGCGCGATGGCCAGACCGGAAGTCGCGACCAGCGCCAGGGCTGTTCCAAGCGCGGCCAGAGCCGCCGTCCAGGATCTCGCCAAGCCTTGCAGCATCGTTCCGTCACTCCATGCCGATACGAACACTTTGACTGAGACCTAAGGAGTTTAGTAGTTTCCCCTAAAGTTAGGCATTGCTAAACTTGTTGTCAAACTCGAAATCGGGTATGAGGCTGGATCAGCGATACGAGGAGCCCCGGATGTCCGGCGCCAACGACAACATACGGCGAGCGAACCTCCAGGCGGAAGGTTTTCGGCGCGTCCGCGATGCGCATCAGACCGAGGTCGCGGAAGACTATGTCGAGCTTATCGCGGGCCTGATCGAGGAGACGGGCGAGGCGCGCGTGGTCGAGCTTGCGCAGCGGCTCGGTGTATCGAATGCGACCGTCAACAATACGATCCAGCGATTGCAACGCGACGGGCTCGTCACGTCGAAGCCCTACCGGTCGATCTTTCTGACCGAGGAGGGGCAGGCGATGGCTGCCGCCTCGCGTGAGCGGCACGAGCTGGTGCGCGATTTCCTGATATCGCTGGGAGTCTCGGCCGAAACCGCGGAAGCCGATGCCGAGGGCGTCGAGCATCACGTGTCGCAGGAGACGCTGAAGGCGTTCCGCAAGCATCTGGCGAAGGCGTCGCGGAAGCGCTGAGCGCTGCTGTTTCCGAAGCGGTCAGCGCCGGAAAACGAGCGAAAAATTGTTCGCCGGCATCTGGAATACTTCCGGCTCACCGAAGCCGTGCGAGATCGCCAGTGCGGTCACGTCTTCGAGGTTGCGCACGCCCCAGGCCGGGTTCTGGCGTCTCAGATCCTCATCGAAGCTCGCGTTGCTCGGGGCTGTGTGCTGTCCGTTCCGCCGATAGGGGCCATAGAGATAGAGCAGGCCACCGACGGGGAGGAGGCGCGCGGCGCCGCGCATCAGGCCTTGCGTCGCTGCCCAGGGCGAGATGTGGATCATGTTGATGCACAAGATCGCGTCCGCGCGATCGATCGGCCAGTTGTGCGTGGAAGCATCGAGTTCAATCGCTGGGCGGACGTTGGACGTACCAGCCGACGCGACCCACGCGTCGATGCTGGCGCGGGCTTCGGGGGTTGGATCGCTCGGTTGAAAGATCAGTTCGGGCGGGTTCGCTCTGGCGAAATGGACGAGGTGCTCGCCGGAACCGCTGGCGATCTCGAGAACCAGCCCACGGGACGGCAAACGCTGTCCGAGCACGTTCTGGATGGCGTCGCGGTTGCGGAGGGTTGCGGGCGCGAAACGGCGGGGATCGTTGGTCATGGCGCGGTTGTCGGCCGCGAGGTCGCCCTGGTCAAGTATCTGAGCGACACCTGCCTGGGACCGGTGCCGCGCGACAATCAAGGTGAGACACGTCGTCAATCAGGGTGAGACTGCGCCGGGGTGGACGGCCGACGGGAGGGCTTAAGCCCGACTGGAGGCCGTGCACCCCGGCGGCGTGTTTTTAAATCTCGTCTGGCGGTTGCGAGCGGCCGGGTGAAGCTGCTGATTCGTCTCAATGTTCGAGGGATCAGCATTTGCCCGGCCTCCACATCACCGACCACCAGATGAGGCTGTACATGAGTTTCCGACCAACCATGCGGATTCCGACGATGTCGGCCGGGGATTCCGATTGAAGCCGGCCACC
>CAMDMH010000507.1 GCA_945901835.1 Devosia equisanguinis
GTGTCCGCCGAGCGCCGCGACACGCAAACTGAGGCCCACCTCATGACGCACATAGCCCTGCCCGAGCCCGACCGCGCTACCATGGCGCGCAGCAAGGACATCGTCGCTGGTCTGTCCGCCGCGATCGGCGCCGATCGCGTGATCTCCGACGAGGACGGCCGCCGCGCTTATGAGACCGACGCGCTCACGGCATACCGGCGGATGCCGCTGGCGGTCGTGCTGCCGCGCTCGACGGAAGAAGTCGCCTCCGTCCTCCGCTACTGCAACCGCGAAGGCATCAAGGTGATCCCGCGCGGCGCCGGCACCTCGCTGGCGGGCGGCGCTTTGCCGGCCGAGGACGCCGTCGTCGTCTGCGTGACTAAGCTCAATCGCGTGATCGACATCGACTACGAGAACCGCACCGCACGCGTCGAGAGCGGCATCACCAACCTCGCGATATCGGCGGCCGTTTCCGAGCGCGGCTTCTTCTACGCCCCCGATCCCTCGAGCCAGCTCGCCTGCACCCTGGCCGGCAACATCGCCATGAACTCCGGCGGTGCGCATTGCCTCAAGTACGGCGTGACGACCAACAACGTGCTCGGCGTGCGCATGGTGCTGATGGACGGCGAGATCGTCGAGATCGGCGGCTCGCATCTCGATGCGCCCGGTTATGACCTGCTGGCCCTCATCGTCGGCTCCGAAGGCCAGTTCGGTATCGTCACGGAGGCGACCGTCCGCATCCTGCGATCGGCCGAAGGCGCGCGCCCGATGCTGATGGGTTTCCCGTCGGCGGAAGCCGCCGGCGCCGCCGTGTCCGCGATCATCGGATCGGGCATCATTCCCGTCGCCATCGAGTACATGGACAAGCCCGCCATCCACGTCTGCGAGAGTTTCTCGAAGGCCGGCTATCCCATGGACGTAGAGGCGCTGCTCATCATCGAGGTCGAAGGCTCCGAGACCGAGATCGCCGACCTCATCGAGCGCATCGTGGCGATCACCAAACCGTTCAACCCGCAGAGCCTCAAGATCAGCCAGAGCGCTGCCGAAAGCGCCCGCATCTGGCGTGGCCGGAAGTCGGCGTTCGGCGCGCTGGGACGCATCTCCGAATACTATTGCATGGATGGCACCATTCCGCTCGGCCGCCTGCCGGAGGTTTTGGGGCGCATCTCCGAGATCTGCGCCCAGCAGCAGTTGCGCGTCGCCAATATCTTCCACGCCGGCGATGGCAACCTGCATCCGCTGATCCTCTATGACGCGAACGATCCCGATCAGAGCTCCAAGGCCGAGATCGCCGGCGCCGAGATCCTGAAATTGTGCGTCGAGGTCGGCGGCTGCCTCACCGGGGAGCACGGCGTCGGCATCGAAAAGCGCGACCTCATGCGCGTGCAGTTCTCGGACAAGGATCTCGCCCTCCAGATGAGCATAAAGACGATGTTCGACCCGCAGTGGCTGCTCAACCCGGCCAAGGTGTTCCCTCTCGACGGGAGACCGCCGATCGCGGCGGCGGCGGCATAGCACTATGAAAACGCTGCTTCGCCCGGCCGCCGATTGGGAGCTGGCCAACATCATCGCCGACGCCGCCGCCCGCCGCCTTCCGCTGGAGGTGATCGGCGGTGGCACCAAGCGTGCGATGGGCCGACCCGTGCAGTCTGCCGCCGAAATCTCGCTGCGCGGCATGCTCGGCATCATGCTCTACGAGCCCAACGAGCTCGTGATGAGCGCGCGTGCGGGCTGCACCGTAGCGGACGTCGAGCAGCAGTTGGCGAGCCGCGGCCAGATGCTGCCGTTCGAACCCGTCGACCTCGGCCCTTTGCTGGGGCTGGACGCCGGCCAAGGCACGATCGGCGCGGTCTTCGCGACCAACCTGTCCGGCGCACGCAGGGTCTATTCCGGCGCTGCACGCGATCATCTGCTCGGCGTCAAGGCCGTCACGGGGCACGGCGAACTGGTGCGCTCAGGTGGCCGCGTAATGAAGAACGTGACAGGCTACGACGTAGCGCGCGGCTTGACGGGCAGCTGGGGCACGCTGGCAGCCCTCACCGAGGTGACGTTCAAGGTCGTGCCGCGCCCCGAGGCGACGGCGACGCTCGCGATCTTCGGCTTGCCCGACGAGATCGCCATCGAGGTTCTGTGCAAGGCGATGTCCACTCCCTACGAGATCACCGGCGCGGCGCACATCCAGCAGGGGCCGGCGAGCCGCTTGTGGAGCACGCCGATCCGCGGCGGCGGCAAGGCCGCGACCGTGATGCGGCTCGAAGCGCCGGAGAAGTCGATCGCTTACCGCGCCGAGAAGCTGCGCCAGCTTTTCAAAGCCTATGGCGAGATGCAGGTCGTCGATACGCAGCCCTCGCTCGAGTTCTGGCAGGAGATGCGGATGATGACCGCCATGCAGGGCTCGACGCATCCGCTGTGGCGCATCTCGACCTCACCCAAGCTCGGCCCCGCCGTCGTCGCCGCCATCGCGCGATACACGCCCGTGGAGGCGGTGTACGATTGGTCCGGCGGCCTCGTCTGGGTGGAGGTGCCGATGTCCGCCGACGCCGGCGCCACCGACATTCGCCGCGTGATCGCGCTGCACGGTGGCCACGCCACACTGGTCCGCGCCGATGCCGCCGTGCGCAACTCGGTCGACTGCTTCCACCCGCTCGACCCCGGTGTCGAGCGCCTCACGCGCCGCCTCAAGTCCACCTTCGATCCCGCCGGAATTCTCAATCCCGGCCGCATGTACGCAACGATGTGAAAGGGGAAGAAATCGGAGATCGGAAATCAGAAATCGGAATTTTCGCCTCGTGCGTTCCGGCTTCCGACTTCCGATTTTCGACTTCCGCATAGCAGATGCAAACCAACTTCACGCCCCAGCAGCTGGCCGATCCGCGGATCGCCGAGGTCGACAAGATCCTGCGCCGCTGCGTGCATTGCGGGCTGTGCACGGCGACCTGTTCGACCTACGTTCTGCTCGGCGACGAGCGCGACAGCCCGCGCGGCCGCATCTACCTGATGAAGGACATGTTCGAAACCGGCGCCGATCCCAGCGCCGAGGTCCAGCATCATGTCGACCGCTGCCTCACCTGCCTGTCGTGCATGACGACCTGTCCGGGCGGCGTGGACTATATGCACCTCGTCGACCGCGCGCGCGCCCACATCGAGCAAACCGGCAAGCGCACGTTGCAGGAACGGTTCGTGCGCGGGCTTCTGGCGGCAACCATTCCGTTTCCACGCCGCTTCCGCTGGGCCTTGGCGTTTGCGCCGCTGGGCCAGCCGTTCAAGGGTCTCATGCGCCGCCTGGGTCTGGGCTCGCTTGCAGCGATGCTCGACCTCGCACCGAAGACGCCGGTGTCGCGCTCCGCCAACTATCAGGGCGCGGGCCTCGCCGCGACGAAGAAGGAGCGCCGCGGACGCGTCATCATGCTGGCGGGCTGCGCCCAGCAGGTGTTGCGACCGGAGATCAACCACGCCACCATCCGGCTGCTGGCCGACAAGGGCATCGACGTGGAGGTCGCGGCGGGCGCCGGTTGCTGCGGCGCGCTCGTCCATCACATGGGCCGCGAGGCCGATGCGATCAAGCTCGCCAAGGCCAACATCGATGCGTGGACCAAGGTTCTCGACCGCGGCGAGAAGGTCGATGCGATCATCGTCAACGCGTCGGGCTGCGGTACCACTGTGAAAGACTACGGCCACTTGTTGCAGCACGAGCCTGACTACAAGGCCAAAGCCGAGCGCATCGCGGCCCTCACCAAGGATGTGACCGAGTTGCTGACCGAGTTTCCGCTCGGGCCGCCGGTGCGCTGGTCCTCGCTGCGCGTAGCCTATCATTCCGCCTGCTCGATGCAGCACGGCCAGCGCATTACCGACGAGCCCAAGGCGCTGCTCTATA
>CAMDMH010000508.1 GCA_945901835.1 Devosia equisanguinis
GTGTGTCCCCAATTTCCATTTCCCCTCGGGCATGCGGCGTTGGCAGGGCTTGAGCCGTCGGGCGGGCTCGGATAGTGCTTTGTCCTGCATCTTCCAGAACATCCACGGTCCACGCTCCATGGCTCTCGTTGACAAAGACCGCATCTTCACCAACGTCTACGGCTTTCATTCGCCGGGGCTCGAGGCCGCGAAGAAGCGCGGGGCGTGGGACGGCACGAAGTTGCTGATCGACCGCGGCCCCGACTGGATCATCAACGAGATGAAGGCGTCGGGACTGCGTGGCCGCGGCGGCGCGGGCTTCCCGACCGGTCTCAAGTGGTCGTTCATGCCGAAGAACGATCCGCGTCCGAGCTATCTCGTCGTCAACGCGGATGAATCCGAGCCCGGCTCGTGTAAGGACCGCGAGATCATGCGGCACGATCCGCATCTGCTGGTCGAAGGCTGCCTCGTGTCGTCGTTCGCCATGAAGGCACACGCTTGCTACATCTACGTGCGCGGCGAGTTCATCCGCGAGCGCGAGGCGCTGCAGCGGGCGGTCGACGAGGCTTACGCGGCCAAGCTGATCGGCCGGGACAACGTCAACGGTTGGGATTTCGATCTCTACGTGCACCACGGTGCGGGCGCCTACATCTGCGGCGAGGAAACGGCGCTGCTCGAAAGCCTCGAGGGCAAGAAAGGCCAGCCGCGCATGAAGCCGCCGTTTCCGGCGGGCTCGGGTCTCTACGGCTGCCCGACCACCGTCAACAACGTCGAGAGTATCGCGGTGGCGCCGACGATCCTGCGGCGGGGCGCGGCCTGGTTCGCGGGCATCGGCAAGCCCAACAACACCGGCACCAAGCTGTTCCAGATCTCCGGCCACGTCGCGCAGCCGTGCGTCGTCGAGGAGGAGATGGGCATCCCCCTGCGCGAGCTGATCGAGCGGCACGCGGGTGGCGTTCGTGGTGGCTGGGGCAACCTGCAGGCGGTCATCCCCGGCGGCTCGTCGATGCCTCTCCTGACGGAGGCGCAGTGCCAGGACCTGACGATGGATTTCGATACGCTGTCGAAACTCAAGTCCGGCATGGGCACGGCCGCGATCATCGTTATGGACAAGAGCGCGGACCTGATCAAAGCGATCGCGCGGATCGCCTATTTCTACAAGCACGAGAGCTGCGGCCAGTGCACGCCATGCCGCGAGGGTACGGGCTGGATGTGGCGGGTGCTCGATCGGATGGCCAAGGGCCAGTCGAACCGCGCGGAAATCGACCGCCTGTTCGACGTGTCCAAGCAGATCGAAGGCCACACCATCTGCGCTCTGGGCGACGCCGCCGCGTGGCCCGTGCAGGGCTTGCTGCGCAACTACCGCCACCTCATCGAAGCGCGCATCGACGAGTACGCCAAGGGTGTCCGGCACGCTGCGGAGTAGCAACCTTCTTTTTTTCTCCTCTCGAGCTGGGACGCCACGTTTCCCCCTTCCCCTCGAAGGGGGAGGTCGACACGGCACGTTTTCCCTCTCTGCGTCCTGACGGGGAGAGGGCAAGGGTTAGGGGCGGCCGCCGGCACCGACGCTCGAACTGAGGGGGCGCACAATGGCCTGCCGGCCATGCTAAAGGATTCACCTCTCGCGCTCTCCGACGTCGTGCGAAAGCACGCCTTCGGCATGACGGACGCGTCCCTGGACCCGCTATTTTGGGATGTGCACGACGCTCTACGACGGTATTGCAGAGGGAGCGGACGAGGGCGCGGCCGATCGACAACCCGATTGCCCGGCCGTCGCCAAGTTCGCTGGGCTATCCGACACGGCAGACGATTTTTCGCTGAAGGAGCGAAAAATCGTCTGCCGTGTCGACGTCCCCTTCCAGGTGGAGGGGGCGCGCGACGATGTCCGAAACTGCTCCAACGATCTACGTTTTCAGCCAGGGCGGCTCGGGCGCATACCAGGAGGCGGTGAAGTCGATGAAGGCGCGCACCTTCGCCGAAAGATGCATGCGGTGGGGATAGACGAGATAGACGCCGAGGGACTGCACCGTCGTTTCCTCGAAGAGGGTGACGAGACGGCCCTCCCGCAGATCCCGCGCCACCGCGAATTCCGGGATGAAGCCGACGCCCATTCCCAGATGCAATGCGCGGTGGACGGCCGTTGCGCTGTTCACCGTAAGGCACGGCTCGACGCGAACGACACTCTCCTTGCCCGTCGGCCCGAAACGCCATGACTCACGCCAGCGGATGTTGGTGTCCACGATGCAGTTCATGCGTGCCAGGTCCTCCGGCCTTCGCGGCGTTCCTGCCTCGGCAAGATACGCCGGCGAGGCGCATAGCAGCAGGCGCACGTCGCACAGCTTCCGCGCGATCAGGGTGCTGTCCTGCAGCGTGGTGACGCGGATCGCGAGATCGAAGCCTTCGCCGATTAGATCGACGAGACGATCAGCCAGGAACACCTCGACGTCGAGGCTCGGGAAGTGCTGGCGCAACGCGTTCAGCATCTCGACCAGCTCCATCTCGCCGAGCGTCTGCGGGGCGGTGATGCGGAGGCGGCCGCGGGGCTGGCCGGACTCGGCCTTGATCGCCTCCTCCAGCGATTCGAGCTCCGCGATCAGTGCGCGTGCCCGTTCATAGTAGGCCCGGCCGATCTCGGTAACCTGGACGCTGCGGGTCGTGCGATTGATGAGGCGGACGCCGAGCCGCTGTTCGAGTTCGCCGACGTGCTTGGAGATCAGCGCTTTCGACCGGCTGAGCCGCTTGCCGGCGCCCGTGAAGCTCTGCGTATCGGCGACCGCAACGAACGTCCGCATCAAGTCCAGCGTATCCATGGCGTCGCGGTCGGGTTGGAGGTATAGGGTCGGGGCTCAGAGTAGCCGAAAGCCAACTATTGTAAACCGATTGGAAACGATGGTCTCTGAAGACGACTTACTGCAAACGACTTGCTGCAAACGACTGGTCCGCCCTTTATCATCAGATGCTGAAACTCACCCACTTCCGCCTGTGTCCGCTTTCCAGATCGATCCGGCTCGCGCTTTCGGAGTGCGACATGGTTTTCGAGCTTGAGGAGGAGCGGGCTTGGGAATGGGGGGCGGGCTTCCTTGCGCTCAATCCTTCCGGCGAGCTTCCCGTTCTGGAGATCGAGGGCGAGGCGGTGCTGTGCGGGGCGTATTCGATCGTCGAGTATCTCGCCGAGGGGGAGGATACGCTCGGCCTAGTGGGCGGGGCGCTGGAGCGGCGCCGGCTGCGGTTGTTTCCAGGCTCGCGGGAGGATCGCGCCGAGGTGCGCCGGCTGGTCGACTGGTTCCACCGCAAATTCCACGGTGAGGTCTCGCGCGAACTGCTGGCGGAAAAAGTCCAGCCGCAGGTCTCGCGGCTGATGTCGCCCAAGCCGGTCGCCGGGCACACGCCCACCCCGGCCATCCTGCGCGCGATCCGCGCCAACATGCGCCACCACCTGAGCTATATCGACTATCTCGCGGATCAGCGGCGCTGGCTCGCGGGCGAGGAACCGAGCTTCGCCGATCTCGCGGCGGCGGCGCATCTTTCGGCGGCCGACTACCTGGGGGAAGTGCCCTGGTCGGAGCATGCCAACGCCAAGGCGTGGTACAGCCGGGTCAAGTCGCGCCCGTCGTTCCGGCCGCTGCTCGGCGACAAGCTGCCGGGCATCGCGCCGCCGCCACATTACGCCGATCTCGATTTTTAGGGACGTGTGTACTGGCGAAGCAGGGGGTGGATGGAGTACACATGCGCAGCTTGACGGCGGACCCCGTAGCTCAGCTGGATAGAGCATCAGATTCCTAATCTGAGGGTCGAAGGTTCAAATCCTTTCGGGGTCGCCAATCAAATCAAAGACTTACGACGTTTTTTAAGACTTCTACGGAGCTGATTTT
>CAMDMH010000509.1 GCA_945901835.1 Devosia equisanguinis
CTGAGCTGAACCCGGTCGAGCGCCTCTGGCTACACCTGAAGGCACGCTTCCTCTCGCACCGTCTCCACGACGACTACGACGCCATCGTCGACGCCGCCTGCGCCGCCTGGAATCGACTCAAGGCCGAGACTGGACGGATCAAATCAATATGTTCCTATCCGTGGATTCCACGAATAGGAACTTAGGGCCGACGGTATCACTCGTTTTCGGCACGCACGGGGCATCGGTGCAATTGCCGTCAACGTCGAACTTGAGGCCATGATAAACGCAGCGCAGTCCGTTCTCCTCGTTGCGTCCCCAGTACATCGACGCGGTCCGATGCGGACAACGCTCGGCGACGAGGCCGAAGCGTCCGTCCGTAGCGCGGAACAGCACGAGGTCTTCGCCCAGCATTCGCACACGGATCGGCGGGCCATCCGGCTTCGACACGCTCTCGGCCAGTGCCACCGGCTGCCAATAGCGCCGGAACAACTCACCCATCGGCGTTCCAGGCCCGACCCGCGTCAGCCGCTCGTTGTCCTCTTTGGAAAGCATGACGTCTCCCAGCGAGTTGATTTTTCTCTATGCTAGTTAGCCTCCCCTGGGCCTGCAACACACACGAACGAGAAACAACGTATCGCTCTCATTCCGCCTATCCTATCCTCGAGGTTGACCTGTTCTCTATCCAGCCCCAAGCTGCTGCAAAATGAGAAAACCTGGGGAGGATGGCAGATGACGCAATCGCGGCGCGATCTTCTGTTGGGCGGCACTGCCGCTGCGGCCATGATCCCCTGGCATCACTCCGCCGACGCCCAGCAGAGCGCGACCTGGCGTGATCCCACCGCCGAAGCAGCCGCCAAGGCCGAAGGCAACACGCTCGTCGTCTACTCGTCGATCAACGAGCAGGAAGCATTGCCGGTCTGGAAGATTTTCGAAGAGACCACCGGCATCAAAGTGCAATACGTGCGCGGCTCCGACACGAGCCTCATCTCGCGCGTCATGATCGAGCATCGCGCCCAGCAGCGCTCCCGGGACATCATGCTGTCGACCGGAACCGGACGCTTGCCCCCCGAAACGCTTAGCCCGTTCGAGCCGAAGGAAGCCGCCGCATTTCCCACCTCGGCAAAAAGTCCCGACGGCCGCTGGTACGGCATTCACGCGACCTACAATTCTCCCGCCTACAACACCAAATCGGTAAAGCCGGAAGAACTGACGAAGCGCTACGAAGACTTCCTCGATCGCCCGCATTGGTCCGGCCGCACCGCCATCGATACGACCGACAGTCAATGGCTGATGGGCATGCTGCTGCACTATGGCGAAGCCAAGGGCCGCAAGCTCCTCACCAAGATCCGTGCAGCACTGAAACCTGTGCTCACCGAGGGCCACCTCAACCTCGCGCGCCAGCTTGCCGCTGGCGAGTACATGGTCGTTCTCAACAACTACGTCTCACTGACGACCAACGTGAAGGAATCCGGCGGACCTACCGATTTCTGGTTCGTCGATCCCGTGGTGCAGTTCTTCGAGCAGCTCGGGATCGCCGTCCGCGCGCCACATCCGAAGACGGCAGCCTATGCAGCCAATTTCCTGATGAGCCAGGACGGCCAGACCCGCACCACCCGATGGGGCCGCGCCCCCGTTCGCCGCGACGTGACGCCGATCCCGCCCGACCTCTTCGCCCGCCTCGACAAGCAGAAGATCGTGACCGTCACGCCCTCTACCGAAGAAGACCGCCGCAACCGCCGCATCTTCGACGAGATCTTCCGCGTTCGGTGACGCCCCTGGGGCTAAGCACGCGCCAGCGCCATGTCATCGCGATGGATCAGAGCGCTACGGCCTTCTACGCCGAGGATATCCGCGATCTCAGATGACCGTTTGCCGATGATGCGCACCGCATCGGCCGCCTCGTAAGCGATCAGCCCGCGCCCCATCTCGCGGCCCTCGGACGAGCGGATCACAACAACGTCGCCACGATCGAACTGCCCGTCGACCCTCGTCACACCCGCCGGCAACAGGCTCTTCCCCTGACCGAGCGCCTTCTCGGCGCCGGCATCGACCCATACCGAGCCCTTCGGCTCGAGCTGTCCGGAGATCCAGCGCTTCCGCGCCGAAACTGGATCGGACTGCGCGATGAACCACGTGCACGGCGCGCCTTCTTCGAGCTGCGCCAGCGGCCGCAGAACCTTGCCCGATGCAATAACCATGTGCGCACCGGCCGCGAGCGCGATCCGCCCCGCCTCGACCTTCGTCTTCATGCCCCCGCGCGACAGCTCCGATCCGACATCGCCCGCCATCGCCTCGATCTCCGGCGTAATAGCTCGCACCTCGTCGAGACGCTTTGCATTGGGATCGGTGCCCGGCGGCGCGGTGTAGAGCCCGTCGATATCCGACAGCAGCACCAGCACGTCCGCACTCATCATCGAAGCGACGCGAGCCGACAGACGATCGTTGTCGCCGTAACGGATCTCTGATGTCGCCACCGTATCGTTCTCGTTCACGACGGGTATCGCACCGTAAGCGAGCAGCGTTTCCATCGTCTGCCGCGCATTGAGATATCGCCGCCGCTCCTCAGTGTCTCCGAGCGTCAGCAGGATCTGCGCCGCCGTCAGATTGCGCGCGCGAAACAGCTCCTGATACGCATGCGCCAAACCGATCTGCCCGACGGCCGCCGCGGCCTGGCTCTGCTCGAGCGCGAGCGGCCCCTTCGGCAGCGGGATCAACTGCCGGCCGAGGGCGATCGAACCGGACGATACGAGAATGAGTTGCTTGCCCGCCTTCGACAGCCGCGCCACGTCGTTGGCCAAGCTGTCGAGCCAGTCCTGGCGCAGCTTTCCCGTCGCGCGATCGACCAGCAGCGCCGACCCGACCTTCACGACGATGCGCCGCGCTTTGGTCCATTCGGGGCGGATTATGGGTGTGCTCGTTGACATGCCAGACGTACTTTCCCCCCTCCCCTTGATGGGGAGGGGTCGGGGGTGGGGTGGAGCAACGGAACTTTCCTTTGAAGCCCCCGCCCCTATCCCCTCCCCACGAAGGGGGAGGGGGACTTCCGCAACTAGGCTCGTGCAGTCAATCCGGCTTGATGTTGGCTTCCTTCACGACCGGACGCCAGCGCTTCTCTTCCTCGTCGATCAGCTTGGCCAGAACCGCGCCCTCACCGACGTTGACGATCAGGCCGTCGGACTCCGCCTTCTTCTTGAAGGCATCCGTCTCGACCGCATTCTTGATCGCCCCGTGCAGCTTGGCGACGATGGCCGACGGCAATCCGGCAGGCCCCAGAATGCCGTACCACGTCTCGGCAGCAAAGCCCGTGACACCACTCTCCGCGATGGTGGGCACGTCCGGATAGGCCGGCGAGCGCGTCGCCGAAGTCACTGCAAGCGCCTTCAGCTTGCCCGACCGCACTTGCGCCGCACCGCCCGAGACGGTCGCGAACATCATGTCGAGCCGCCCGCCGAGCAGATCCGTGATCGCCTGCCCTGTACCCTTGTAGGGAACGTGCAGGATGTCGACCTTCGCCATGATCTTGTAGAGTTCCGGCGCGAGATGTCCCGACGTACCGTTGCCGAACGAGCCGTAGTTGAGCTTGCCCGGATTCGCCTTCGCATACGCCGTCAGCTCGGTCATAGTCTTGAACGGCCGGTCCGGCGGCACGATCACGATGTTCGGCGAGCGCCCGATCAGCGTGATCGGCGTGAACGCCTTCGGATGATCGTAAGGCAGCTTCGGCAACAGGCTCGGGTTCACCGCGAAGGCGAACGACGCGATCAGGATCGTGTAGCCGTCCGCCGGAGACTTCGCGACAGCGTCGGTGCCGATCACCGTGCCGGCCCCCGGCTTGTTGTCGACGAGAACCTGCTGCCC
>CAMDMH010000510.1 GCA_945901835.1 Devosia equisanguinis
GGTGAGCGTATCGGTGCTCGATCGCACGATCTCGAAGCTTCGCATCTGCCTTCACCCGCCGAGTGATACCGCCCAAGGCAAGCGATCTACCTGATTCGAGAATTAGGTCAGCGAGTTACGTAGATGTCGCGGAAATGAAGGCACTGAAGGAGGTGTCAGCTCTGATCTTCGACGCGAGCGGGCCGAATTGGCGATCCTGCATCCCGTATTCATACTCGTTCTGGATGTTGAGCCCAAACTTCGGTGCCGCCTCCTTGAAGCCGGCAGCCAGGGACTGGCCGAAATCGTTCTTGATGGTGATGATCACCACCTTCTTCTTGCCGAGGTCGCTCGCGAGCTTTGCGCCCGCGCGCCCCTGCACCTCGCCCATCGCCGAAACGCGGAACATGTAGTCGCCGGCAAGCGTGATCTCAGGATGGATTGCGTAGGCGACCACGTACGGCACCTTGCCGGCCTGGAAGATCGAGGCGGCAGCGCGGGTCGAGCCGGAGTAGGAGCCGAAGACCGCGGCTACGACTTGGTCCTTCTCCACGAGCTTCGTGGCGGCTGGAACGGCTTCTTTGGCAACGCCCTGGTCGTCGCACACGACGAGTTCGACCTGCTTCGCACCGATTCCGCCATTGGCGTTGGCTTGGGCCACCGCGAGCTTGGCGCCGTCGAGGGCAGACTTGCCGTCCGCAGCCGCAAAGCCCGTCAGCGGCACATTGAAGCCGACCTTCACCTGCGCTGCGGCGGACCCGGCCCAAAGGCCGCTCGCGGCCATCGCCGCAACTGCTAGGCCACGCGATTTCCAGCCGATTGACTTCATGAGCGTTTCTCCTCGTGACACCTGGGCTTCCCCACCTGGCGCGCATTGTTTGCGACAAGCTGTCTTGAAGGCTAAAATGTCTATACATATTTGTCAATATGGGAGTCTTGCATATATACATTTGGTCTGGCCGCTCCGAACGGCGTAGCACTGCGCAGGCGCGATTCAGGTATGTCTGCGGCAGACTGCTAGAGGTGTTGGAGAAGAATGTTGCAGGTTGCCGACAACCCACACGCACAACCGGCGTTCCAGCAGATCAAGGACCACATCGTGTCGCGCATCCGCGCCGGCGATTGGAAGGAGGGTGACCTCGTTCCGACCGAGCTGGAGCTGGCACGGCTGTTCGGTGTCTCCCGGATGACCGCCAACCGCGCCATGCGCGAGCTCGCCGCCGAGCAGGTGGTCGTGCGGGTCCAGGGTGCCGGAACATTCGTCGCCCAGGAGAAGTATCAAGCGACGCTGGTGCAGATCAGAAACATCGCCGACGAGATCGCAGCCCGGAACCACAAGCACCGCAGCGAGCTGCATCTGCTAGAAAGGGCGCGCGCCAAGGACAGCCAAGCCAAGCAGTTCGATCTCAAGTCAGGGGCCGAATTGTTCCACTCGCTCATCGTTCATTTCGAGGACGAGGTTCCCATCCAGGTCGAGGACCGCTGGGTGAACAAGCTGGTTGCGCCCGACTACATGGGACAGGACTTCACCAAGGTGACGCCGAATGAATACCTGATGAAAGCCGCGCCGCTGCAGGGTGTGCAGTACACGATCGAGGCGGTGATGCCGTCACCAGATGTCGCCGAGATGTTGCGGATTGGCGGTCAGGAGCCCTGCCTGGTTCTGCACCGCAAGACGATTTCTCGGAACAAGGTCGCGTCCGTTGCCAAGTTGTGGCATCCAGGCAAGAAGTACCGGTTTTCCGGCGAGTTCTGATCCACCGCGTGCCGCGGTAACGCGAATGGCGCAGCCCGCACCGATGAAGCCCCCTTTGTCTCTGTCAACGGGCCGCTTCGGCGCCGAGCAGCTTGGCGCATGCCGCAACAAAGACCTGTGCGCCGGTCACGATATCCGCGTCCGACGTATTCTCGGTCCAATGGTGGCTGATCCCCCCAATGGACGGAACGAACATCATACCCGCCGGCATGACGGTCGCCAGCATCTGCGCGTCGTGTCCTGCACCGCTCGGCATGCGAATGCTCTTACCCGCGGCGTGTGATGAGCCGGCAGACTCGAAAGCGGCCTGAATGCTTTCATCCATCAAGGCCGGCTTGCCGGTGCGTAGACGCTTGACGGCGACGGCGCATGGCCCTGTCGCCGTAGCGGCCGCACCAAGCTCATCGAGGACGCCTTCCAGTCGGCCGATGATCGCGGGATCGGTGTCGCGAATCTGAAACTGCATCTTTGCCATGCCGGGGATGATGCTCGGCGCACCCGGATCGAGAGAGATGTGGCCCGTCGTCCAAACTGTGCGCGGCCCGCATGCCTTCGGAAATGCCTCGTCGATGGCGACGCAGAACCGTGCAAGCGCCAAGCCGGCGTCCGCGCGAACGTCCATCGCCGTTGTGCCGGCGTGGTTCTGTTGGCCGGTGAAAGTGATCTCGTACTGCCAGATGCCGACGATGGCAGTGACGACGCCGATCTTGAGCGCTGCACGCTCCAACCGATCACCTTGCTCGATGTGGGCTTCCAGATAGCCGATATGGCGCCCCGGCTCTGCCCGCAGGCGCTCGCGTCCGGCAAGGCCGGCTGCTGCCAGCGCTTCCCGCAGCGGCCGCCCGCTCGTACGATCTCTCGCTGCATCGATCGCGGCATTGCTGACGTCGCCAATATACGACCGGCTGCCGAGCAGCGGGCCGAAGTGCCCCTCCTTGTCGCACCACGACACCACCTCGACGGCACCGCTGATGTTGTCGCGGGCATTGATGACGCGCGCGGCTTCGAGCGCGTAGACCACCCCCAGTGGTCCGTCGAGCCAGCCGGCGTAGTTCTGGCTTTCGAGGTGCGAGCCTGCGAGCAGTTTAGGCCCGGACTTGTTGCTGGTGCCGAGTACATTGCCGATCCCATCGATGGTCGGCGCAAGTCCCGCCTCGGCCAAACGATCCGTCAACCAGTGGAGCGACTGCAGATGCGGCTCGGAAAACGTCGGCTTGTGCACGCCCGTCTTGTAGGCCCCCATCTGGCGCAGCGTATTCAGGTCCGCCAGAACGCGCGCGCCGTCGGCAGCGAAGGAGTTGGTAGACATCAGTGGCGGCCTTTGCTTTTCGAGGCGAACGCTGCGATCAAGCGAGCAGCCTGGCCATGGTGGCGTTGAACTGACGCCTGGCTTGATCCCTCAGCCGGTGGCGGCCCCCTTCGACGAGCTTGATACCTCCCGCCCAAACGCAATCAATCGCGTCGCGGCCCGAGGCGAAGATCCAACCGTCGACGAGCTGGTCGCCCTTTCGTCCGGCCAAGGAAGGGTGATTTGCATCGAGCGTCACGATGTCGGCTCTGGCCCCTTCTGCGAGACTGCTCGTCGGCTGCGCGAGAGCTTGCGCACCACCACGCACTGCTGCCTCGAGCAGAGCGCGGCCGGTGGACATGTCGGCGTCGGCGGCGAAGACATTGCGCTCGCGTAGCGCGAGGCGCTGTCCGTATTCGAGCTGCCTCAGCTCGTCGCTAACGCCGATAAGCACGTTGGAATCGGTTCCGACTCCGAAGCGACCTTTCGAATTCAAGAACGTGCGTGCCGGGAAAATGCCGTCGCCCAGGCTCGCTTCGGTCACCTGACACAACCCGACGACGGTGCCGGTTTTCGCAACTGAAGCCGTCTCCGTATCGGTCATGTGGGTCGCATGAATGAGGCACCAGCGCTCGTCTACGGGTGCGTTGGCGAGCAACCATTCGACAGGCCTTTGCCCACACCACGCGATGCAGTCCTCGACCTCCTTCACCTGCTCGGCCACATGGATGTGCACTGGCCCCTTCTTCGCCAGCGGACCGATAGCCGTCAGCTCCGATGGGGTGACAGCGCGTAAGCTGTGCGGCGCAACGCCGA
>CAMDMH010000511.1 GCA_945901835.1 Devosia equisanguinis
AGCAGCCGTCCCCGGAACTCACCGGCCGGATGGCAAACATCCTGCCACCCGCGTGTTCCAGGCGCTTCGCATCTGGGTCAACGACGAGCTCGGCGAATTGGCCCGCGGTCTTCTGGCAGCCGAGGCGATCCTACCGCCTGGCGGCCGTCTCGTCGTCGTCACCTTCCATTCGTTAGAAGACCGATTGGTCAAGCGCTTCGTCACCGAGCGCAGCGGCCGCACGGCCGGCGTGTCCCGTCACCTCCCCTTTGGCGGTGTCGCAAAAAGGGAGCCGAGTTTCCGATTGGTTAACTCCAAGTCGCTAAGTCCAGGGAGGGAAGAGACCGCGATCAATCCGCGATCTCGTTCAGCCCGGCTCAGATGGGTGGAGCGCACTGCCGCTCCGCCGTGGGACGAAGACCTGGTGGCTCTGGATCTGCCGGAGGTGCTGGCCAACCGCTGACGAGCCGAAACGCTGACGAACCGGGAGAGGCATTTGGCATGCGCATTGCCGCAAACCTCGTCGCGTGCGCGTTGACGCTGGCTTCCGCGTATTTCCTCTACGCGGAAAGTTCGGCCACGCGCCGCCTCGAAGCCCAGGTCCAGGCGGCCGAGCAGCGCCGCGAGAAACTCGAAGCCGACATCGCCGTCCTGCGCGCCGAACGCGCACATCTGGCACGCCCGGGCCGCATCGAACCCGTCGCCAAGGCACTTGGATTGCGCCTTCCTGCAGCCGGCGAGTACGTCGAGCTGGACCACCTCCTGGCAAACGGCCATACCTCGATCGCCAAGCAGGCGAGATGAGATAGCCATGCCGACGGCATCGCCAGCTCCGATCACACGCCCCCTGCGACACGCCGGACGCGGGGGCTCTCGGGCAGCCCCTGTCCTGATGATCGCACTGGCGATCACCCTGGCTTTCGCCGCCGTTGCAGCCCAGGTTCTGCGCTTGGCATTGCTGAGCGGATCGACCGGCCCCCGCGCCAACCTTGCCGAGCCGCTGGTTCGCGCCTACGCCCGCCCGGACATCGTCGACCGCAAGGGCCGCCTTCTCGCCAGCGATCTCGCGACGCATTCGCTGTTCGCCGATCCCGCCCAGATCATCGATATCGACGAGACCAGCGAGCTGATCGCGTCTGTCCTCACCGATATCGACCGAGCCGAGTTGCGCGCCAGTCTCGCCGACCGGTCCCGCCGCTTCGTCTGGATCAAGCGCCAACTCGGCCCCGCCGAAGCCCAGCGCATTCACGATCTCGGGCTGCCCGGACTTTCGTTCCGCAACGAGCCCCGCCGCATTTATCCGCAAGGCCGGATGGCCGGCCACGTGCTCGGCCACGTCACCATCGACAACCGCGGCATGGCCGGCATTGAGCGCTACATCGACGAGACACAGGGCCTCGAAAGCGGCTTCTCGGCCGACTTCTCGAGGCCCCCGGTCACGCTGACGCTCGACATCGGCGCCCAGCATGCACTCGAGGAAGAACTGTCGCTCGCAGTGGCGCAATATGGCGCGGCGGGAGCAGCCGGCGTCGTTCTCGACGCAAACGACGGCAGTATACTGGCGGCCGCCTCGTTGCCCGATCTCGATCCCGCCCGCCCTGCAGAGAGCCTGCTCGCCAATCGCATCGATCGCCTCAATGCCGGGGTCTACGAACTCGGCTCCGTGATGAAGATCTTTACGGTCGCGATGGCGCTGGAACAAGGTTTGGCGACACCCGCTACCATCCTCGACGTCCGCGTTCCCTTGCAGATCGGACGCTGGACGATTCGCGATATCGTGCAATCCGGCCGTCCGCTGACGCTGCGCGAGGTGCTTATCCAGTCCTCGAACATCGGCGTCGCGCAATTGGCCGCGCGGGCAGGTCCCGACCGGCAGCGCGAGTTCCTGCACCGCGCGCGGCTTCTCAGCCAGATCCGCCTGGAAACCGGCCCCCTCGGCACGCCGCGAACGCCCGAGCGATGGGCCGAAATCGAAACCGCGACCATCTCCTATGGCTACGGCCTGGCAGTCTCTCCGATGCAGTTCGCCGCTGCTGCGGCAAGCCTCGTCAACGGCGGTAACGGCCTGCGCGCCCATCTCGTCGCAACGCAAGGAATGCTGCCAGGGGACATCGAGCCCCTGCAAAGCGACACCGTATTCAGCCAGCGCATCGTCTCCGCGAAAACCAGCGCCGCCATGCGCGACATGCTCAGGCGCGCAGTAACCCAATCGAACGGAACCGGCCGCCGCGCGGACGTGCCGGGCTTCGAGGTCGGCGGCAAGACCGGCACCGCCGAGATGTCGGCACGCGGCGGCTACCAGGCGAGATCGGTCGTGGCCACGTTCCTCGGCGCGTTCCCGATGAGCGCCCCCCGCTACGTCGTCCTCGTCTCGCTGTTCGAGCCCAAACCGGATGCCGGCGACAAAACCCAGCGAATAACGGCTGGCGTCAACGCCGCGCCCATCGCCGGCCGCGTCATCGCCCGCACCGCCGCCATCCTGGGTGTGCCGCCGAAGTGAGCCTGCAGAAACCAGCGATCGCCGGTAACCATATAGGCCAGGACCACTACGATGAACTCGCCTGACTTGGCGGCTTCGCCACGTGCCCCCACATGAACCGGGCAATCCTCAGGCCACATTCGCGTCATCTCAGATTTCAATTCGAGTGAGAACGCATGCAATTTTCGCTCATCCGCGCTAGAAGGCCCCAAACATCGATCCGCGGTTGAACCGCGAATGATTTGAGATCCACCCCCCATGAAATTCCTAGATCAGGCTAAAATCTACGTCCGCGCGGGCGACGGCGGCGCCGGCTCCGTCTCGTTCCGGCGCGAAAAGTTCATCGAATACGGCGGCCCTGACGGCGGCGACGGCGGCAAGGGCGGCGACGTCATCGTCGAGTGCGTCGACAGCCTCAACACGCTGATCGACTTCCGCTACCAGCAGCACTTCAAGGCCGAAATCGGCCAGCACGGCATGGGCCGGAATCGTTCCGGCAAGGGCGGCTCCGACATCGTCCTGCGCGTGCCACCGGGCACGGTCATCCTGGCCGAAGACCAGGAAAGCGTCCTCGCCGAGATCACCGAGACGGGCCAGCGCATCGTCCTGATCAAGGGCGGCAATGGCGGCTTCGGTAACGCCCGGTTCAAGAGCCCGACCAACCAGGCCCCACGCCACGCCAATCCCGGACAGGTCGGCGAGGAAATGTGGATCTGGCTGCGGCTCAAGCTGATCGCCGACATCGGCCTCGTCGGATTGCCCAATGCCGGCAAGTCGACGTTCCTCGCCGCCACCTCCGCCGCGCGACCGAAGATCGCGCCGTATCCGTTCACGACGCTCCACCCCAACCTCGGCGTGGTCAAGGCAGGTGAAGTCGATTTCGTCCTGGCCGACATCCCCGGACTGATCGAAGGCGCCCACGAAGGCGCAGGGTTGGGCGACCGGTTCCTCGGCCACGTCGAACGCTGCCGCGCACTCCTGCATCTCGTCGACGGCACCGAGGCCGATGTCGCGGAGAGCTACCGTACCGTACGGCGCGAGTTGAAGGCCTATGGCGCCGGGCTCGACAAAAAAAAGGAAATCGTTGCGCTGACCAAGTGTGACGCCCTCGACGATGCGACGCTGGCCCAGCGCGTCGATGCGCTGCGCGCGGTGTCGCGCAAGAAGCCGCTCGTCATCTCGGCCGTATCGGGCGAAGGCATGAAGGAAGCGCTCTTCGCACTCGCCCGCGAATTGACGCGCAGCAAGGAAAGGGATCGCGAGGAAGAAGAAGCCGGCAAGCCGAAGCCGGAGTGGGCCCCGGAATCTTCGTGACCCAGTCGTCTTGACCCGGTCTTCGCATTCTCGATCTGATCCATAAGCGTCAGACATTTCGA
>CAMDMH010000512.1 GCA_945901835.1 Devosia equisanguinis
CGCCGTCGTGCGCCCCGAGAACGTGTTCACGATGGGGCTGCCCGAGCACGACGAGAAGGGCAATGTGCTGGGACCTTGGGGCAAACCGAAGGTCTGAGGCGCAACGCTCGTCATGTCAGACCGAAGTACGCCACGGGCACACGAGCGTCAGGAACCCAGCGAAAAAAGCGCCGAAGGCACAAAACTGCCCTGATGCCCGCTACGGGCTGCCACGACCTGAGAGCCCTTGCGCATCTCCATCACCTGTCGGACCATGTCCGCCAAGCTACGCAACGCCACCCGGAGGAAGCGATGTTCTACGAGCCCGACAAGAACAACCACGGCCTGCCCTACAATCCATTCAAGTCGATCTGCGTGCCCCGGCCGATCGGCTGGGTGTCCACCGTGAGCACGTCAGGTGTCGTCAATCTCGCGCCCTACAGCCAATACCAGAACCTCGCGTACGATCCGCCCTATGTGATGTTCTCGGGCGGCGGCGGCGGCCGCAAGGACAGCGTGAAGAACGCCACCGACACCGGCGAGTTCGTCATCAACATGGCGACGTGGGAGTTGCGCGAGGAGGTAAACACCACCTCGCAATCTGTCCCGCCCGACGTGGACGAGGCCCAACTCGCCGGTCTCGAGATGCTTCCCTCCAAACTCGTCAAGCCGCCGCGCGTGGCGCGCTCACCCGTCCAAATGGAGTGCAAGTTGCAAACGGTCGTCGCGCTGCCCGGCCGTACCGCCGAGCAGGTCCACTACGTCGTGATGGGCCGCGTCGTCGGCGTCCACATCCACGACGATGCGCTGACCAAGGACGGGCGCCTCGACGTGCTCAAGATCCGCCCGCTCGCCCGCATGGGCTATCACGACTACACCAGCGTCACCGAGGTGTTCACGATGACGCCGACCGGCCCCGGCCTCGAGGAACGCATGGCCGGCCTGGAGGGACGGCCTGTGTTCAAGAAGTAATGTAGGCTGGGTCAAGCGTAGCACTGGCAAAGCGCGACCCAGCATGTGCCGACGTACCGAAGACGGTGGGTCGCGCTACGCTTGACCCAGCCTACGGCTGGGGAAGCCTGCTGGAGATGAGTTCAGATCAGCCTAAGGTGATCCCATGCCCCCACCAAGAATGGTAACCTACGCACTCGTCCGAAATCCGAAAGGTCGGACGAACGTCGGTGGCGTCCTTGCCCTATCAGCGCATTGCTTGATAAGCCTACGCTGGCCCATCGCGCTGTTCGCGGTGGCATCGTGGCTTGCGTCCTTCTACACTACGCCAGGGTTGGCCTTTCTCCTCGTCGCGGGAGCTACGCTCCTCGTAGTGCTCACCGTGATCCTGGCACACTGGCTAATCAAGCTGGCCGTGGCACACCACTATCAAGGGTTTGGGAAACCAGCGAACTCGGGCGCCGGAGCCGCCAACAAGAGCCTTAGTTCCGGCTGAGCACGATGCGAAGCCCGACCTACCATGACGACACCCAAATCGCGGGTCCAGGGACTTGTGAGCGCGAATTTCAGGTGGGCGACAGCGACGGGCCAGACCGGAAAAATCGGCTACCGGAGCCGGAGAAGCGCGCCATCGACCCTGCGCGAAAGATGAGCTGGACCAGGGCAAAGCTCGTCGGACCGCTCGTCGTATTTGCAAACCTCTTGGCATTCATGATGCTCTACGGCTGACTCGTCGCGATCCCCGCGATCACGTGGTGGGCCATCTCGCTTTACCTGGGACCGGCGTGGGCGACAGCAATTCTCGCGGGGGCGATTATTGTCCTGGGCCTGATCATTTGGCTGGCACGAATACTTGTGCTGCGAGCCTGGGCGGAAGAACTCCAGAGGAGAGCGGAATGGCGCGAGGCGGCCAGATCCACCGAGCGCAGGCAGAGGGACAGCGATAATCCCTGATCACTCGCCCGGGCACGCCCCTTTTGAAGGGCGGCCAGGAAACATCGAGGGCACGCTGCCCTCAAGCATCCGCAAACGGACGTAGCCCTTCTGAAATCGACCCAAAAGTGCGGGTCGAGGGCCGCGGCCCTCGTCGGGGTGCGTGAGGGGCGAGGCCCCTCACATCGCGCGACAGGGCGACCCCACCTCGATCACATATGGATCGGCCGCTTGGCGACCGACAGCGCCGCTTCCTTGACGGCTTCGGCCAGCGTCGGATGCGCATGGCAGGTCCGCGCGAGATCTTCCGCCGAACCGCCGAATTCCATGATCACGGCCGCTTCCGCGATCAGCTCGCCGACGTGCGGGCCGATCATGTGCACGCCCAGAATGCGGTCGGTGGCAGCGTCCGCCAGCACCTTGACGAAGCCGTCGGTGGTCTTGTTGACCTTGGCGCGGCCGTTCGCCGTGAACGGGAACTTGCCGACGTTGTAGGCGATCCCCGCAGCCTTCAGCTCTTCCTCGGTCTTGCCGACCGTTGCGACTTCCGGCGCGGTGTAAACAACCCCCGGGATCACGTCGTAGTTCACGTGCCCCGCCTGTCCCGCCAGGATCTCGGCGACTGCGACACCTTCATCCACGGCCTTGTGGGCTAGCATCGGCCCGGCGATCACATCACCTATGGCGTAGACGCCCGGCACGCTGGTCGCGAAATGCGCATCGACCTTGATACGGCGGCGTTCGTCGAGCGCGATGCCTGCCTCCGCCAGCCCGAGACCTTCCGTGTAGGGAACCCGGCCGATCGCGACGAGCACGACATCCGCGTCGATCGCCTCGGGCGTGCCGCCGGCCGCCGGCTCGACCATCACCTTCTGCCCGGTCAGCATCCCGCTCTTCTCGACCTTGGTCACCTTGGTGCCGAGCTTGAACACGAAGCCCTGCTTTTCGAGAATGCGCTGGAACGAGCGCGCGACTTCCGTGTCCGTACCCGGCAGTATCCGGTCGAGATACTCGACCACGGTCACCTTGGAGCCTAGCCGCCGCCACACCGAGCCGAGTTCGAGACCGATAACGCCCGCGCCGACGACCAGCAGCCGCTTGGGCACCTGCGGCAGCGTCAACGCGCCGGTCGACGATATGATCGTCTTCTCGTCGATCTCGATCCCCGGCAGCTTCGCGACATCCGAGCCCGTGGCGATGACGATCGACTTGGCTTCGAGCGTCTTCTTCTCGCCGTTGATGAAAGTCACCTCGACCTTACCCGAGCCGAGCACGCGGCCGGTGCCGTGGAAATGCTCGACCTTGTTCTTCTTCAGAAGATAGGCCACGCCGTCGACGTTGCCTTTGACGCCCTCGTCCTTGAACGCCAGCATCTTCGTAAGGTTCAGCTTCGGCGCGACGTCGATGCCCATGCCGGCAAAGCCATGCGAGGCCTCGTCGAAAAGCTCGCTCGCGTGGAGCAGCGCCTTCGATGGGATACAGCCCACGTTGAGACACGTGCCGCCGTGCGTGGCGCTCTTCTCGACGACAGCGACGGACAGCCCGAGCTGAGCCGCACGAATGGCGCACACATACCCGCCGGGGCCGGTGCCGATGACGATGAGATCGTGGGACATGGGAAGTGAGCTGTTCCTGCGATGAAAGTGCTGCGGCAAGCGAAATTTCAGGGACCGCTGGACCTGCCGATGGCCGCGAGAAGGAGCTGCACATTGGTAGCCGCGGTCTGCACCATTTGTTCGAACTGCGCCTGGTTCGCGCGGTGATGATTGTCGATCTTCTGATCGAGCGCTTCGAGCCGTTGCTCCACCTTGTCCAGACGTTGCTCGACATGGTCTAGCCTCAGGTCCACCCTGTCCAGACGTTGCTCGACCTTGTCCAGACGCTGCTCGACCCTGTCCAAACGCTGCTCGACAGATCCCAGCCGATGCTCAACGCCATCGAGCCGTTCGTCGATGCGAACCA
>CAMDMH010000513.1 GCA_945901835.1 Devosia equisanguinis
CGATTCTTCCGGCGCAAAACAGCTCTGCAAGAACTGTCAACCCAAGACATTGCTTCGTAGAGTCGTCTGGAAGATGATGGGAAGGCTATCAATGCGTAATCCCCTTGGATCTTTCATGAGCCCATCACTCATTCGAGACGTCGCCATCATCGGCCTCGGGCCGGTCGGCGCGACGCTCGCCAATCTGCTCGGTGCGCGCGGCATCCGCACGCTGGCGATCGAGCGTGACGTGGAGGTTCATCCGCGTCCGCGCGCCGTGGTGCTGGACCACGAGGCGATGCGGGCGTTCCAGCATCTGGGGCTCGCCGAGCGCGTACTGCCGCACACCGCGATCTTCGACCGCTCGATCTACTACGGGCTCGACGGAAAGATCATCAAGAAGCTGACCACCGCGGCGCCGCCCTATGCCTTGGGCTGGTGCCCAAATTATCTGTTCTCGCAGCCAGTCGTGGATCAACTCCTGCGCGACGGCGCGAAGGAGCACGAGAGTGTGGAGGTCAGGCTCGGCTCGGACGTGACTGAAGTCGCCCAGGACGCCGACGCCGTCACGCTCACCGTGCGCTCGCCGCAGGGCACCAGCCAGGATATCCGGGCGCGCTACGTGGTCGCTTGCGATGGCGGCTCGAGCCCGATGCGCCGCCGCCTCGGCATCGGCTTCGACGACCTCGATTTCGACGAGCCGTGGCTGGTGGTCGACGCCATCGTCGATCAGGCGCACCTGCCGAACCTACCGCAAACCAATGTCCAGTATTGCGAGCCGTCGCGGCCCTCGACGCACGTCATCGGGCCCGGTCGGCACCGCCGCTGGGAGTTGATGCTGCTGCCCGGCGAGACGCCTGAGGAAATGAACCAGGAAGCGCAGATCTGGAAAGTTCTGGCGCGCTGGATTTCGCCCGACAATGCGAAGCTTTGGCGCTCATCGACCTACCGGTTCCACGCCCTCGTCGCCAAGCAGTGGCATCAGGGCCGCATCATCATCGCCGGCGACGCTGCGCACATGACGCCGCCGTTTCTCGGTCAGGGCATGTGCCAGGGCCTGCGCGACACCATGAACCTCGCCTGGAAGCTCGATCTCATCCTGCGGGGCGACGCGCCGGCCGAGCCGCTGCTGAGGTCTTATAAAGACGAGCGCGCGCCGCATGTGCGCGGAACGACGCAAGTAGCCAAGGAACTCGGGCGCATCATCTGCGAACTCGATCCGGCGAAGGCCGCGATCCGAGACGCCCAACTGCTTGCCGATCCCGGCGGCATCGAACGCGTTCGCCAGAGCCTGATCCCCGATCTGACGGACGGCATACTTTCTCGGCACGGCCGGAGCAAGGCGTTGGGCTCCATCTTCCCGCAGCCGCGCGTGCGCTACGAAGGCCGCGAGCGCCTGCTCGACGACCTGGTCGGCGCCGGTTTTCGCCTCTTTTCGCGTGGGCTCGACATCTCGGCGCTCGCAGGCGATCCTCGCGTGCAACGTCTGTGTATGAAGCTCGCAGCCATCGGTGCGCACGCGCCGGCCGGCGTGATCGCCATCGACGAATGCGACCGCGTGCTCAGCGATTGGCTGGATCGCCATCAGGCCGCGGTCGTCCTCGTGCGGCCGGACCACTACGTCTTCGGCACCGGCTCCACTGCCGCCGATGCCTCGGCGCTGCTGGACGAGTTATCCGCGATGTTGTTTGCGCCATCGTGAACCCACCTCCGGCTATTCAGTTCACCGCCGCCGCTTGCCGCAGGCCCTCGATCATCGAGGTCTTGAGCATGTAGGCGTAGAGCTGGTTGCGATCGCGGATCAGAGCCTGGAGGCCGGCCAGGATTTCGCGGCGCTTGGTGTCGTCGCGTTCGCGCATGCGGGCGCGGTTGCGATCGGACTGGGCGAGGATCTGCTCGCGCGCCATGGGGCGGCGGCGGCGATCGTAAAGCGCGATGCGTCCGATATCGGCGCCCTTCACGATGACGTCGATGAGTGCCGCCGACAGCTCGAATGCGTCGTGGATGCCGCCGTTGAGGCCCATGCCGCCGGTGGGGCTGTTGAGGTGGGCGGCATCTCCAGCTAGCCAGACGCGGCCCTCGCCGTAGCGCGGCACGATGCGCTGATGGACGCGATACGGGCGCTTCTCGATGATGTCGTAACGCTCTGGGCGCGAAACGATCTGTTGCAGTGAAGCCTCGATCGCCTCCTCGGTGAGCTGGTCGTCGATCGGCATATCCTCGCGCGGATAGATCGACACGCGCCAGCGCCCGGGCACACGCAGCAGCGCGAAGTTGCCGCCGGCCTTCCAGCAGTAGCTGACGTTGGAGAGGCCCTCGAGGTGCTCGTTGAACTGCACCGTGGTCGTCGCGAGCAATGTCGTTTCGGGATAGGTCTCGCCCTCGAAGGGCAGGCCCAGCGCATCTCGGATGGTGGAACGCGCGCCGTCCGAGCCGATCAGGAATTTCGCACGTAGCTGACGGGTTTCGGTGTCGGACGTGACGTCGACCACGACTCCGTCGTCGTCCTGCCGGAAGCCTGTGGCTTTGGCACCGAACATCACGTTCACCTTGCGCTCGGCGGCGACTGCGTCAGCGATGGCGACGGCAAGCTTCCATTGCTCGCACTGCAGGCGATAGGGGTGTTTGGTGTCCTTCGACAGGATGCCTAGATCGAAAACCGCGCGCTCGCCCGTCGGGTGAAGGCGGATCTGCCAGTGCGGGCACGGGATACCTTCGGCGACCACCTGCGCGCCCAGTCCGACGGTATCGAGCATGTCGAGCGTGGGGGGATGGAATGTCGAGGCGCGCAGGTCGCGCGATATCGCGGCTTCCTGCTCCAGCAGTGCCACGGAAATGCCGGCTCGCGCCAGAAGGAGGGCCGCCATGAAACCGACCGGCCCGCCGCCTGCGACCACGACCTCGGTGTCGAACTTGCTCATCTCATTCGTCCCTATCAACCGGATCGATCACCGGTCCAACCACAACAGCGCCCCGTGCGGCACGACGGCTGAAACTTTCGCACCGGTCTCGTGCAGCACATCGCCCGAGCGGAACGGCACGTCTATCAATACCTCTTGTTGGCCCAATGTCAGACCATACCGCAGGGTCGCACCCAGGAACTCGCGATGGGCGACGCTGGCCTGGAAGTGAGCATCTCCCAACGCTACTGGCGTGCCGGCAGGCAGCAGCGCCACGCTCTGCGGGCGAAAAACGAGGCGGCCGTGGAGGGGGATCTTGGCCGAGCCCGGCAGCTCGATGCGCGCGCCACCGGGGATCTCGTAGGCGACGCCGGGGCCGCTGGGGACGAGCTTACCGTCGATGATGTTGGCGGTGCCGAGAAAGCCAGCGACGAACAGGTTGGCGGGATGCTCGTAAAGTTCCATCGGCGTACCGACCTGCTGGACCTCGCCGCTACTCATCACGGCGATGCGGTCGCAGATGGTGTTCGCCTCTTCCTGGTCGTGAGTAACGAAGATGGTGGTGATGCCGAGACGCTTCTGCAATTCGCGCAACTCGCGGCGCACCTCCACGCGCAGCTTCGCATCGAGGTTCGACAGCGGCTCGTCGAGCAGCAGTACCTGCGGCTCGACCACGATGGCACGTGCCAGCGCCACGCGCTGTTGCTGGCCACCGGAGAGTTCCGACGGATAGCGGCCGGCCAGCGTCCCCAGGTGCACAACGTCGAGGATGCGCTTTACACGCGTCTCTATCTCGGCACGCGGCAGCTTGCGGACGCCCAAGCCGAAGCCGACATTTTCAGCCACCGTCATGTTCGGCCAGATCGCATAGGACTGCAGTTACGGCGGGTCACTAGAGGATCGCATCAAGAACGCAGCCCTCGGCGCGGCTGGCGGTAAGTTC
>CAMDMH010000514.1 GCA_945901835.1 Devosia equisanguinis
TCGATGGCGCGCCGATGCCGGATGGCATGTTCAGAGCGCCGCAGATCCCTGACAAGGAACTTGCCGCGATGATGCAGGCCGAGAATTTCCTGACGCGCGGCGGCCACCGCGGTCCTCAGGAGACCGTCCTGAAGCCCGGCGAGTACCGCCTCAACCGCTCAACGTCCGCGTCGACAAGTCCACCAGCGCCACGGTGATCCCCGCCGGCCATGTCGGCGTGGTCAAGAGCAACGTCTCCAAGCCGGGAACTCAGTGCGTCGAGCAAGAAGTCAAAGCGGCCGACGGCGCGATCGAGGGGGCACTGTCGGTGCCGCTGGTGCCACCGGGTTGCGTCGGCATCTGGCGCGAGCCCCTGCTGCCCGGAGCATACTATCTCAACCGCAAGGCCTACGAGATCTCGCTTATCGATACGCGTGTGAAGACGTGGGAATACAAGGGCGGCTACACCAAGCGGATCATCGATTTGTCGGTCGATCAGCAGGGCAATATCCGTCAGGTCGAGCGGACAGAGGTGCAGCCGATACTGAAAGAAGCCGCCGACCGCGCGGTGTTCGTCAAAGTCGAAGGCTGGGACATCCCGCAGGAACTCCGCGTCCTCGTCCAGGTCAATCCGAAGAACGCCCCGATCGTGGTCGGCGCCGTCGGCGGGCTGGAGGAGATCGAGGACCGCATTCTGACCCCTGCGATCCGCTCGATCGTTCGCAACGTCACCGGCTCAGAAATAGAGGTTCCCGATCCCAACGACCCGACCAAGCGCATCAAGCGGCAGACGCGTGTGCTCGATCTCATCGAGAACCGCGACGCGCTGGAGCAGGCGATCGAGACCGCGGTGAAGCGCGAAGGCCGCAAGGCCGGTGTGGAAATCCAGGAGATCCGTCTGGGCGAACCGGCGATCCCGCCGGAGCTGCTGGTATCCCGGCTGCGCGAGCAGCTCGCCGACCAGCTGACCAAGGCCTACGAACGCGAGTCGACCGCGCAATCGAAGCGCATCGAGACGGAGCAGGCACGCGCCACGGCCAACGAGCAACCGCGGCTCGTGGAATCGCAGATCGCCGTGCAGGTCGCCGGCCAGCGCGAGAAAGAGCGCGCCACGCTCGGCCGCGCAGAACGTTCGTATCTGGAGGAGCTCGCAAGGGGCCAGCAGGCACAGGCGCAGGTGCTCGGCCAGGACCGTGTCGCGATGCTTCAGGCGCTGGAGAAGGTGCTGTCGTCACTGGAGAAGAAGCCGGAACTCGCCACCCTGGTCGGCCGCCTCGTGCCGCAGATCGTGGTCGGCGGCGGGGATGGCGGCGGCCTCGCCGGCGCAGCGGCCCTACTGTCGGGCGTCCTCAGCCAACAGCCAGTAGCGGCGGCCGCGCCCCAGCAGCCAGCACCGGCGCGCAGGTAAACCGACGCACCAGAGCCGTACCCGCGCAGAAATGATTGGATCAGGCTCGACCGCTTTCGCGCCCGCCTGATCCGATCCCCGGCTACTCGCGCTTGCCGCGGAACGTGAAGGCCGCGCCTTCGGGACCATCAGGGCGTGCATCGCGGCGGTGGTCGCCCGGCACGTTCTTGCGCGATCCGGCGGCATCGAACCGCCGCATGAAGGCCGACATGCGCGGGGCAATCTCTCGGCGGAAACGCGACCCGTTGAAGATGCCGTAGTGCCCGACTTCAGGGCACTCGAAGTGCTCTTTGTGCATGTCGGGAATGCCACGGCACAGGGCCTGCGCGGCCGAGCACTGGCCGATCCCGGTGATATCGTCGTTCTCGCCCTCGATCGTCATCAGGCCGGGACGGTGGATCTTGCCCAGATCGACCGGCGTTCCGCGATGCTGCAGCAGGCCGCGCGGCAGGAGATGACGGACGAACACGCTCTCGATGGTCTGAAGGTAGAACTCCGACGTCAGATCCATGACCGCGAGATAGATGTCATAGAAGGTGCGGTGCTTCTCGGCGCTGTCACCGTCACCTTCGACCAAGTGATAGAACAGGTCCTTGTGCGCCGTGAGATGGCGATCGAGGTTCATGGTCATGAACCCGGTGAGTTGCAGAAACCCCGGATAGACGCTGCGGCCGCAGCCCATGTTCGGCCATGGCACCGTAGTGATGACGTTGCGCGCGAACCATTCCGTTCCGCGCTCCTCGGCCAAGCGGTTGACCGCCGTCGGATTGGAGCGGGTGTCGATCGGACCGCCAGCCAGCATAAGCGTGCGCGGCACATTCGGATCGCCGGCGGCTTCCATGAGAGCCGTTGCAGCCATTACAGGCACAGAAGGCTGACACACGGCGAATACGTGGACGTTGCCGCCAAAGAACGTGAACATCTCGCGGATCTGATCGATGTAATCGTCGAGATCGAAACGGCCCTCGATCATCGGGATATCGCGGGCATCCTCCCAGTCCGTGATGTAGACGTCGTGATCGGGAAGAAAGGTCTCGACGGTGCCCCGCAGCAGCGATGCAAAATGGCCCGACATGGGTGCAACGATCAGCAGCTTGGGATCGTCGACCCTACGATCTGCCGGGAACTGGCGTTCGAAATGGAGAAGACGGCAGAAGGGCGAACGCCAGACCACACGCTCGTTTACGGGCACGATTTCGCCGTTCACCGTGGTCGCGGTCAGCCCGAAAGGCGGCTTGTCGTAGCGGCGCGTGGTGCGCTCGAACACCTCGAAGGCGGCTGCCACATGCCGGGCGGCCGGTGTATGACTGAATGGATTGAGCGGATTTGCCAACATCATGCGTGTGGCGTCGGCGGCAAGGCGTGCTGGTTGAACCACGACGTGGCCCAACTCGTACCATTGATAGAGCAAGCTCAATTCCCCCGGGTCGTTGTCCCCGCTTGCCCCGACAGGCGCTCCGACCCGGATCAACACCGGGTCCAGTCCGACCGCATGCCTTCGTATCGGTTCGTCATCAGGCTGACACGATTCGTGCAACGCACAAATCAGGCACCTTGCGCAAAAATCAAGCAAGTCAGCCGAAAGAACGAGACCACGGCGGAGCGACCAAAACTGTCTTAGTATCAATCGCTAGCTGGGCAAAGCTGATGCAGGAACTTGATTAACGGGGCTGCCGCGAACGGCTCATCTTTCAAGCCCGCGCAGGTAATCCGGCAACAGCTCCACCGAGGCGCGTGCCTCGGCTGGGGATATGTTCCCCAAGGAGTGAACCCGCTCGAACAGAAATTCGGTGAGCTTCAGCCGGTCTCGAATCGGCGCGATCTCGGCGGGTGTGACGATCTCGCCGACGCGGGCTTTCAAGGAGCCGCCGACCATCCGCCGGAACTCCCGGATCATCAGTGACAGGCGCAGCGTCAGATGCAGGCGGCTGGCGACATGGAACAGCGGACTGTACTGGCCTTCAAAGTAGACCGGCAGCACCTGGGCGCCGGACGCCTGGATCATGCGGGCGGTGAACGTCTTCCACGGCAGGTCGATCGCGCGGGCAAACGCCGACGGGGCCGTCGCTACGCCACCCGCGGGAAAAACGACGATCGTCGTCCCCTGCCGCAGCAGTGCGATCGCTTCGTTTCGCATGCGCAGGTTGGCGGCCTGGGCCTGCCGCGTCTCAGCGAAATCCACGGCCAACGAATAGGGGCGGATCTCCGGGACCTTGGTCAGGTCCTTGTTGATCAGAACCCGGAACGGCCGGCCGATCTCCTCTGCCATTGCGAGCGCCGCAAAGCCGCTGGCTTCGCACACCTGAATGGCGCGCTCGGCGCAGGCCAGGGTGGCCAGGTAGTCTTTTTGGTAGCAGTGCAACATGGCGCCCAGCCCCTGTGCCTCGCCCAGGCTGAGCGGGTGTTCGAGCTGCTTGGCCAGCGCCAGCGCACG
>CAMDMH010000515.1 GCA_945901835.1 Devosia equisanguinis
ACCCCGCCATCGTGGTAGCCTCAAGCCGGCTCCCGTGAGAAAGTCAGGCTAACCCTCTCCCCGTGAATGACGGGGAGAGGGGAATCACGCAGCGCTCGATGCACCCCTTTTGACCACACCTACCGCCCCACCTTCCTGCCGCTCAGCGAGGAGTGAGCGGACATCGCTGCTGGGGTGATCCGTCGCTCAGGCGTTGGAAACTCTGCATGAATTCCTCCCTCGCGCCGGTTCCCACGCAAAAGTGACCTCGTTTCATGCGATGAGACGAAAGCCGTGCTTGTGTTGGCCGAACTCTGACGCTTACATCGCACAATGTGCGAGACGGCAGCGCTAAGCTGCCGCCGCATGTCTCCCGCGCGACAAGCCCGCGCCCTATGGGAGACCGGGATCAAGGGGAGGCTGCGTGCAGGAATCCACCTCGGAGCGCCTTGCGGATGGAGCCGCAGACACGTTTCCGAAGCTCTTGGCGCGGAACGCCGAGCGGTTTGCCGAGCGTCCCGCCTACCGCTTCAAGGATCTCGGGATCTGGCAGACCTGGACTTGGCGCGAAGTCCGCGATCAGGTGCGCAACTTCGCCGTCGCCCTCCATGCCCTCGGGTTGAAGCGCGGCGACCACGTCGCCATCGTCGGCTCCAACCGCCCGCGCCTCTACTGGACGTTCCTCGCAGCACAAAGCCTCGGCGCGACGCCCGTGCCGGTCTACGCCGACAGTGTCGCCGACGAACTCGCCTACGTCCTGGATCACGCCGAGGTCACGATCGCCGTCGCCGAGGACCAGGAGCAGATCGACAAGCTCCTCTCGATCGCGGACCGCGTGCCGCGGCTGACCCATCTAATCTACGACGACGAGCGCGGCCTGGCGAAATACGACCACAAGCTGCTGCACGCCTTCAGCGAAATGCTGAACTTCGGCGCCAAACAGAATAGCATCCGCTCGGGAGGCTCCGAGCAACCGCGCGACGACTGGTGGCGCGGGCAGATCGCCGCCGGCACCGGCCGCGACGTCTCCGTGATGCTCTACACATCCGGGACGACCGGCCGCTCGAAGGGCGTGATGCTTTCGGCCGCCGGCTGCATCGATGCGGCGAGCGATACCGTCGCCTTCGACAAGCTCGATGAGAACGATGTGGTGCTGGCCTACCTTCCGCTGGCCTGGGTCGGCGACCACTACCTGAATTTCGCCCAGTCGCTCGTCGCCGGCTTCTGCGTTGCGTGCCCCGAGAGCCCCGAGACCGCGCCCGGCGACCTCCGCGAAATCGGCCCGACCTTCTATTTCGCCCCGCCGCGCGTCTTTGAAAGCCTTCTCACCCGCGTCATGATCCGCATCGAGGACGCAAGCCCACTGAAGCGGCGGATGTTCCACCACTACATTTCAGTCGCCAAGCGCTGGGGCGACAAGATCCTGAACCGCGAGAAAGTCCCGCTCGGCGCGCGCATTTCCTATGCCATTGGCAACATTCTGGTCTACGCACCGCTGAAGAACGTGCTGGGCTTTTCCAACGTCCGCGTCGCCTATACCGCCGGCGAAGCGATCGGCCCCGAGCTGTTCAGCTTCTATCGCTCGCTCGGGCTCAACCTGAAGCAGCTCTACGGCCAGACCGAAGCGTTCCTCTACGTGACCGCGCAGCCCGACGGCCAGATCCGCGCCGACACCGTCGGCCCCGCCACACCGAACGTTTCGATCCGCATCGCCGAGAGCGGCGAGGTGCTCTACAAATCGCCCGGCCAGTTCGTCGGTTATTACAAGGAGGCCGAGAAGACGGCGGAGACGATGACGCCGGACGGCTTCGTCAAGACCGGCGACGCCGGCTTCTTCGATCCACAAGGCCACCTCAAGATCATCGACCGCGCCAACGACGTCGGCAAGCTCGCCGGCGGCTCGCTGTTCGCGCCCAAATACATCGAGAACAAGCTCAAGTTCTTCCCCAACATCAAGGAAGCCGTCGCGTTGGGCCCGGGCCGCCCCTTCGTCACCGCCATCCTCAATATCGATCTCACGGCCGTCGCCAACTGGGCCGAGCGCAACGACATCATCTATGCGAGCTACCAGGAACTCGCCGCCCACCCCCAAGTCTACGACATGGTTCGCGGCAACGTCGAAGCGGTGAACCGTATCCTCGCAGCCGAACCTGCGATGGCGGGCGCCCAGGTCAAGCGCTTCCTGATCCTGCACAAGGAACTCGATGCCGACGACGGCGAATTGACCCGCACCCAGAAAGTGCGCCGCAGCTTCGTCGCTGAACGCTACGCGCCGCTCATCGACGCGCTTTACGACGGCTCGACACATCGCCGCATCGAAACGCAGGTGACGTTCGAGGATGGCCGCAAAGGTGTCATTTCGGGCGACATCACGATATCCGAAGCAGAGACCTTCACCGCCGCGCCGCCGATCTCAACCTTCAAGGAGGCCGCGGAATGAAAACCCACGTCGCCCCCACATCCGATGACCACGCACTCGCCGCGCCCGGCACAATCGCCAAAGGCGAGGTGCTTCTCGCCGTCGAGAACGTGTCGCTGTCATTCGGCGGCGTCCGCGCGATCCGCAGCGTCTCCTTCGACATCGTCAAAGGCGAAATCCGCGCGATAATCGGCCCGAACGGCGCCGGCAAGACGTCGATGCTGAACGTAATCAACGGCTTCTATCACCCGCAGGAAGGCGTCATCACCTACAAGGGCGCTCACCGCACCGCGATGCGCCCCTACATCGCCGCGAGCCAGGGCATCGGCCGCACCTTCCAGAACGTCGCGCTGTTCAAGGGCATGACGACGCTCGACAACATCATGACCGGCCGCACGCTCAAGATGCGCTCCGGCATCATCGCGCAAGCCTTCCGCTGGGGGCCCGCCGAGCGCGAGGAGATCCGGCACCGCGAGGTCGTCGAGAAGATCATCGACTTCCTCGAGATCCAGCACATCCGCAAGACACCGGTCGGCAAGCTCCCCTACGGCCTGCAGAAGCGCGTCGAACTTGGCCGCGCGCTCGCCACGGAACCGGAACTGCTGCTGCTCGACGAGCCGATGGCCGGCATGAACCTCGAGGAGAAGCAGGACATGAGCCGCTTCATCATCGACGTGAACGATCAGCTCGGCACGACGATCGCACTGATCGAGCACGACATGGGCGTGGTGATGGATCTGTCCGACCGCGTCGTCGTCCTCGACCACGGCCAGAAAATCGCCGACGGCACGCCGTCTGAAGTACAAGCCAACCAAGCCGTCATCGATGCCTATCTTGGAGTTGCGCATTGAAGAGAAATCGGAAGTCGGAAATCAGAAGTCGGATTAGGCAAAGCCTGTGGAGACGTGAATGAGCGCGGTTCGTTCATTTCGTGATCTCGAAGTTTACCAGAAGGCCTACCGCCTGTCTTTGGACGTCCACAAGGCAACGTTGGGCTTTCCGAAGATGGAGCAGTATGCGCTTACTGACCAGATGCGGCGAGGAAGCAAATCGATCTGCGCAAATGTCGCCGAAGGGTTTGCGAAGCAGCGAGCCTCTGCAGCCGAGTTTCGCAGGTATTTGATGATAGCCGTAGGTTCGAGCGATGAAATGAAGGTCTGGTTGGACTACAGCCGCGACCTTGACTACCTCGACGCCGCCATTGTCGAGCAATGGCAAGCTGAATATGCGCGCATCTCGCGGATGCTGCACGGCCTGATGGAAAGCTGGAGCTAGCATGGATCTCGATTTCCGATTTCCGACTTCCGATTTCCCATCAGCAGCGGAGCGCAACTGATGGAATCCCTAGGCTCCTTCCTCGAAGTCCTGATCAGCGGCTTGCTCGCGGGCGTGCTGTATTCGCTCGTCGCGTTGGGCTTCGTG
>CAMDMH010000516.1 GCA_945901835.1 Devosia equisanguinis
AACCAGCCGAACGTGCCGGCCTGGGAGTGCGTGAGCAGGACGGCCGGGCCGATGCGATCCAAGAGTGCCGCGCCGGCTTCGGCGTTCAGCGCCTGCTGCTTCGGGAAATCGGCGATAGAGGATAGCTGGGAAGCGAAGAACTCGTCGAATAGCGGATCGCCGGGGCGGGCTTCGCCGGGGAACTGCGAGTGCAGCGCCGCCTGCGGCCAGAGCTTGGCTCGGCTGGGGCCGACGAAGCGGTCCGTCGCGAACGACAATTCGGGGCCGCGCATGTCGCCATAGGTCTGCGCGTTGCCGGTCGCGCGGCCGCGGCCGACGGTGTCGACGACGTAGACCGGCCAGCCACGGCGCAGGAAGAATTGCGCCCAGCCTTCGCGGCCATCGGGCGTGCCGGTGAAGTTCGTGCCAGACTGCGAGCCGCCGTGGATCATCACGATGGGGCAGGGCGACGTGACCTCGTGGGGGATCTGATATTCGGCGTACATCTGGCCAGTCATGACGCGGCCAGTCGGCGTGTCCTCGTAGCGGCCACCGGCGAACAGGTAGCCTTGCTGCGCGATGACGAGGGGCTCACGCGATGCTGCCGTCATGGCGGCGTTCCTCCCTTTGGGCATCTGACCGGTAGCGCATCAGCCGTCGGCTTCCTCGGTCACCTTTTGCTTGGGCGGTGACTTCTTGGCGGCGGACTTTTTCGCGGCAGCTTTCTTGGCGGGCTTCGCGGCGCCCTCGGCCGCTTCGGCCTTGTTGGCCTTTGTGGCCTTTGGTGCTGCGGCTTTCTTCGCGCCGCGCTTCACCTTGCCGCCGCCCTTGGCGATGCGCTCGGCGATGAGTTCCATCGCCTCCTCCATCGTCACGTCGGCTGCCTGCTTGCCCTTGGGAAGCGTGGCGTAGACCTTGTTGTGGGAGACGTAGGGACCGTATTTTCCCTCGAGCACCTGCACCTTGTTGCCATCGGCGTGGTCGCCGAGTTCCTTCAGGATTGTCGGTGCGTTGCGTTGGAAGCGGCCCGCGCGACCAGCCGCCTTGTCCGCGATCAGGCTGACGGCATGGTTGACGCCGATCGTGAACAGATCCTGCCACGTCGGAAGGTTGGCGTAGGTGCCCTTGTGCTTCACATATGGACCATAACGGCCGAGGGCAGCCGTGATCGGTTCGCTCGTCTCCGGATGAGTTCCGACATCGCGCGGCAGCGCCAGCAGCTTGAGCGCGAGCTCTAGATCGAGATCGTCGAGCGCAACGCCTTCCGGGATGCCGGATCGCTTGGGTTTTTCGTCCTTCGACGCTGCTTCTCCGAGCTGGAGGTAGGTGCCGAATCGCCCTGCCTTGATGACGACGTCGGCACCTGTTTCCGGGTCCTGACCAAGCACCTTGCCGTCGGCGATGGCAGCTTCCGACTTCTCACCTGTCGCGTCGGTGAGCTGGCGCGTGTAGCGGCAGTCCGGATAGCTGGAACAGCCGACGAACGGGCCGTACTTGCTCGGCTTCAAAGAAAGCCGCCCCTGGCTGCATTTCGGGCACAGACGGGGGTCCGATCCGTCTCCCTTGTCGGGGAAGATGTGCGGCCCGAGCATGTCGTTGAGGGCCTCGAACACCTCGCCGACGCGAAGATCCTTGATGTCCTCGATGGCCTTCGTGAAGTCACGCCAGAAGTCGCGCAGAACGTCCCTCCACTCCAACTTGGCGTCAGAGATGAGGTCGAGCTTCTCTTCGAGATCGGCGGTGAAGTCGTATTCGACGTAGCGCTTGAAGTAGCCGGCGAGGAAGCCGGACAGCAGCCGGCCCTTGTCCTCTGGAACTAGCTGCTTCTTGTCGATCTTGACGTAACCGCGGTCCTCCAGCACGGCAAGCGTGGAGGCGTAGGTCGAGGGGCGGCCGATGCCGAGCTCCTCCATTCGCCGAACCAGGGTCGCCTCGGTGTAGCGTGGCGGTGGCTGCGTGAAGTGCTGTTCGGCCTCCAGCGCTTTGTCGCGCAACTTGTCGCCCTCCGCGAGGGGGGGGAGGCGGCGGCTGTCCTCGTCGTCGTCCTCGGCGCGGTCGTCCTTGCCCTTGTCGATCACCCGGACCTTGTCGTCGCGGCCTTCCTCGTAGAGTTTGAGGAAGCCGTCGAAGGTGACGACGGAGCCATTGGCGCGCAGGCCATATGGCTTGCCGTCGCGGCCCTTGACCTCGATCTCCGCGGCAGTGCGCTCGAACTCGGCGGATGCCATCTGGCTCGCCATCGTACGCTTCCATATCAGGTCGTAGAGGCGGGCCTGGTCGTTATCGAGATACTTCGCGACGTCGGCGGGCTTACGCTTCACGTCAGTTGGACGAATACCTTCGTGCGCTTCCTGCGCGTTCTTGGCCTTGGTCTTGTACTCGCGGACGAAGGGCGCGACGTAGCGCTTGCCCAGATCGCTCTCGATCTCGGTGCGGATCGCGGAGATCGCCTCGGGGATGATGGTAATGCCGTCGGTTCGCATGTAGGTGATGAGGCCGACGGTTTCGCCGCCGAGCTCGACGCCTTCATAGAGCCGCTGGGCCACCTGCATCGTCTTCTTGGCGGAGAAGCCGAGCTTGCGCGAGGCGTCCATCTGAAGGGTGGAGGTCATGAACGGCGGGGGCGGATTGCGCCGTGTCGCTTTCTTCTCGACGGAAGAAATGCGGAATTCAGAGTTCTCGATCGCGGCCTTGATGGCCTTTGCGGTGCCTTCGTCCTTGATGTCGAGGCGCTTCAGCATCGTGCCGGCAACGGACACGAGGCGGGTGGCGACGTCTTCGCCCTTGCCGGTCACGAGGGTGGCCTCGATGGTCCAGTATTCGTCGGTCTTGAACGCCTCGATCTCGGCTTCGCGGTCGCAGACGAGACGCAGTGCGACGGACTGGACGCGTCCGGCCGATCGGGCGCCCGGCAGCTTGCGCCATAGGACCGGCGACAGCGTGAAGCCGACGAGATAATCCAGCGCGCGACGGGCCAGATAGGCGGACACCAGCGGCTCGTCGATGGCACGGGGCTTCTGCAGAGCCTCGAGGACGGCCTGCTTGGTGACGGCATTGAAGGCAACGCGCTCGACGGGGGTGCCCTTCTTCAGGGCCTTCTTCTTCTCCAGCAGGCGCATGATGTGCCAGGAGATCGCTTCGCCCTCGCGATCAGGGTCGGTCGCCAGGATCAGCTTGTCGGCGCCCTTACAGGCCTCGGCGATCTCGCGCATGATCTTCGCGGATTTGGGATCTTCCTCCCACTTCATAGCGAAGTCGTTGTCGGGCTCGACCGAGCCGTCCTTGGCCGGCAGATCGCTGACGTGGCCGAACGAAGCGAGAACCTTGAAGGTGGGTCCGAGGTATTTATTGATCGCTTTGGCTTTTGCGGCCGACTCGACAATCAGTACGTTCATGCCATCGACTTTTCTTGTTGCGGGACATTTCTTGTTTCAGGACTGGCGCGGAGGGTCACCAAGTGGGGACGCCCAGACCCGCAGGGATTAAATTTTCGGCCATATCGCGGTGCAGCGAACCGGCCGGAACATGGTTGATCCGGACCCGGCTGTCAAACCGGCCCTCGCAATGGGGGCTCGCTTTCGACGTTTGGACGAGCCGGTGCCGGCCAAGGGGCTGTGCCATATTGACTTGATCAGTACTGCAACTATAGATTGATTTTATCGTGATTGGGGGGCGCTTGCATGTCTCAAAGGTTGCAGAAAGAGCGCGGGATCTCAGAGTCTAAAGGGGGCAATCCTCTGGCTCGGGGAATAGCAGGAATGCGTAGTAGGCCAGCCAACGGAACAGCCGACATGACCGCAACCGGCGAGGGCGATACGCCGACGCCATCCGAG